>NZ_MUYZ01000049.1:0-31934 GCF_003013775.1 Micromonospora sp. MH33 | reverse complement strand
ACCGGCTGGGTCGGGCCCGGGCGGTCACCGCCGCGCTCTGGCCGGAGCTGGCCCCCGCGCCGGCCAGCCCGGCGCCGGCCACCCTGCGGCCCGCCGTGCCCACCCGCGCCGTCCCCACCCAGCCCGATCCGGTACGCGGACAGCCCACCTCGGTCCGCGCCGAGCGCTGACGCCGGTCAGGAGAACAGTTCCCGGCCCCACCAGTCGGCGGCGTCGCGGACGCCGGGCGGGCAGGCGAACAGGCCGCTGGAGACGTGCCGCAGGTATTCGTTCATGGCGTCGTTGCGGGCCAGCCGGGTCTGGATCGGCACGAACTGCTTGCGCGGGTCCCGCTGGTAGGCGATGAAGAAGAGCCCGGCGTCGAGCCGGCCCAGCCCGTCCGAGCCGTCCACGAAGTTGTAGCCGCGGCGCAGCAGGCGGGCGCCGTCGTTCTGGTCCGGGTGGGCGAGCCGGACGTGCGACGTCTCGGCGATCACCGGCTCGCCGTCGTCGCCCTTGGCGGCGAAGTCCGGCTCGTCGAACTCGGCGCGCTTGCCGAGCGGCGCGCCGCTGCCCTTGGTCCGGCCGACGATCATCTCCTGCTCGGCCAGCGGGCTGCGGTCCCAGGTCTCGACCAGCATCCGGATCTTGCGGGTGACCAGGTAGGACCCGCCGGCCATCCAGGCCGGGCCGTCGCCGGGCTGGGCCCAGAGCTGCTCGCGGAGCAGGTCGGTGTCCTCGGCCTTGAGGTTGGCGGTGCCGTCCTTGAAGCCGAACAGGTTGCGCGGGGTGGCCTGCCCCCGCGACGTCGACGAGGTACGGCCGAAGCCGAGCTGGGACCAGCGGACGCTGACCACGCCCATGCCGATCCGGGCCAGGTTGCGGATGGCGTGCACCGCCACCTGCGGGTCGTTGGCGCACGCCTGGACGCAGATGTCGCCGCCGGAGAGTTCCGGCTTGAGCGCGTCCCCGGCGAAGTGCGGCAGGTCGGCCAGGGCGGCGGGCCGCTTGTCGGCGATGCCGAACCGGTCCCTGCCCTGGGCGTCGCGGAACAGCGTCGGGCCGAAGCCGACGGTGATGGTGAGCTGCGACGGGGGCAGCCCGAGCGCCTCGCCGGTGTCGTCCGGCGGGGCCTCCGGCACGCCGTCGACAGCGCCGATCAGGCCGGCGTCCTTGCCGGCGGTCATCCGGGCCGCGGCGGCGCTCCACTCCTGGAGCAGCGCGACCAGCCGGGCCCGGTCCTTGGTGATCACGTCGAACGCGACGAAGTGCAGCCGGTCCTGGGCCGGGGTGGTGATGCCGGCCTGGTGCTCACCGTGGAACGGGACCGCGCCGGCGGCCGTCTCGGTGGCCGAGGCCTGGTCGCCGCCGCCGAACAGCGCGCCCGCGCCGACCGCCACCCCGGCGACGCCGGCCACGCCGGCCCCGGCCAGGGTGATGGCCCGGCGCCGGGACACCCCGGTCCCGCGGGTCGTCTCGTCGGGGTTCGGCTCGCTCATCACGTCACCTCCGGACCCGGTCGTCATCGGGCGACGACCGCGGCAACCTTGCTGATCGGCTCGGCCAGGGCGTTGATGCGGTCCGAGAGTTCCTTGAGCTCGGCCTTGCTGAGCTGGGTGTGCAGCTTCCAGCCGTCACCGGCGCGGTGCTTGCCGAGGGTGGCCTCGACGTTGGCGAACTCGGTGTCGAGCTGCTTGACCAGGTCGGGCGAGCGCTGCTCCAGGGCGGGGCGCAGCGCGGCGATGGCCGCCTTCGAGCCCTCCAGGTTGGCGTTGAAGTCCCAGAGGTCGGTGTGCGAGTACCGCTCCTCCTCGCCGGTGATCTTGCCGCTGGCGACCTCGTCGAGGAGCGCCTTGGCGCCGTTGGCGAGCTGGAGCGGCGTGAGCTTCTCGGCGTTGGCCTTGGCCACGATCGCCTTGACGTCGACGAGGAGCTGGTCGGCGATGGCGCCGTCCTTGCTGACGTCGCCGGTGGTCCACAGGTCCTTCTCGATCCGGTGGAAGCCGGTGAACGGCATGCCCTCCTCGACGACCTCCTCGCGGCCGTCGATCTTCGGGTCGAGGTCGCCGAAGCTCTCCGCGACCGGCTCGATCCGCTCCCAGTAGGTGCGGGTCACCGGGTACAGGTCCTTGGCCCTGGCCACGTCGTTGGCCTTGACCGCGGCCACGAACTCCTCAGTCTTGGTGAGCAGCGCGGCGGTCTGGCTCTGCACGTAGCGCTGGTAGCTGGCGGTGGCCTGGCCGAGCGCGGCGTCGGGCGCGACGGTCGCGGCGGTGCCGCTGACCTTCAGGGCGCCCCGGATGCCGCGGCCGCTCATGCCGGGCTTGCAGGCGGTCTCGTACGTGCCGGCGGGCAGTTCGACGCGGAGCTCGCGGCTCAGGCCGGGGGCGATGTTCTCCACCTCGCCCATCACCCGGTCGCCGGCGGCGTAGACGTAGAACTCGTTGACCTTGGACCCGGAGTTGGTCACCTTGAAGGTCACCTGCCCGGCCTCGATCTCGGTGGCGCCGACCTCGCAGGCGCTGTCGGTGGCCTTGACGGCGATCGGGCCGCCGGCCTTGGCGTCGGAGTCGTCACCGCCCCCGCAACCGGCCAGCCCGGCGACGGCGAGCACCCCGGCGGCGGCGGGCACGACGAATCGAGTGGTACGCATCGGTGGTGTCTCCTCGAAAGGGCGGATCAGGCGCGCTGCGAAGCGGCGGCGGGGACGTCGGCAGCCGGTTTGGCCGGGGCGGCCGGCGTCGCCGGCTTACGCAGGAAGAGCAGGAGCACCGGCACGGCATATGCCACCCAGGCCACCATCTCCAGCACGCTCGGCGTGGGCGTGATGTTGAACATGCCGCTGAGCAGGGTCGCGTACCAGGTGCTCGGGTCGAGCGCCGCAGAGATGTCGAATGCGTGCTGGTTCAGGCCGGGCAGCACGCCGGCCTCCTGGAAGTCGTGCACGCCGTACTTGAAGATGCCGGCGGCGACAAGGATCAGCAGCGCGCCGGTCCAGGTGAAGAATTTGCTGAGGTTGAGCCTGAGGGCGCTGCGGTAGAGCAGAAACCCGAGCACCACGGCGGTGACGATGCCACCGACGAGTGCGAGCATGGCGTCGCGGACGGTGTCGCCGGCCGTGCTCTTCGCGGCGGAGTAGAAGATCAGCGCGGTCTCCAGGCCCTCCCGGATGACCGCGAGGAAGGCCATGCCGGTTACCGCGATCGCACCGACGGCGAGCGCCTCGGAGAGTTTGCCCCGCAATTCACCGGCGATGCTCCGGGCGGCCTTGCGCATCCAGAAGATCATCCAGGTGACGAAGACGACGGCCGCCACGGAGGTGACGGCGTCGAAGAGCTCCCGCGACTCCGAGGTCTGGAGCAACGAGGTCGAGGTGTACTCGATCAGCCAGCCGAAGAGCACCGACAGCGTCACGGCCGCGCCGACCCCGAGCCACACGTGTGGCAGCCGGTTGCGGCGGTTCGACTTCACGAGGAAGGCGACCAGGATGCTGACCACGAGGGTCGCTTCCAGGCCCTCCCGCAGGCCGATCAGGTAGGTGGCGAACATCGGTACTCCGTAGTCGGTAAGGCACGCCTCAGTTAACTTAGGGCAGCCATACCTTCCTCCTCCTCCGGCCCCGCCGTCAAGTCGTTCATGGCCACGTCACCCGGACCGTCGACAGCCCGACACCCGCAGATCACCGCGGCTTTCCGCCGCGTACGCGAAGGGGACCGGGACGGCCGCGCGGCGGCCGGCCCCGGTCCCCTCCGGGCGTGAACTCAGTAGCGGTAGTGCTCCGGCTTGAACGGGCCCTCCGGGGACACACCCAGGTAGGCGGCCTGCTCCTTGGTGAGGGTGCTCAGCTTGGCGCCGAGCGCGCCCAGGTGCAGCCGGGCGACCTTCTCGTCCAGGTGCTTGGGGAGCACGTAGACGCCGACCGGGTACTCGTCGGTCTTGGTGAAGAGCTCGATCTGGGCGATGGTCTGGTTGGCGAACGAGTTCGACATCACAAAGCTCGGGTGGCCGGTGGCGTTGCCCAGGTTCAGCAGGCGGCCCTCGGAGAGCACGATGATGGCGTGGCCGTCCTCGAACCGCCACACGTCCACCTGCGGCTTGATGTTCTCCCGGGTCACGTCGGAGCGCTTCGCCAGGCCGGCCATGTCGATCTCGTTGTCGAAGTGGCCGATGTTGCCGACGATGGCCTGGTGCTTCATCCGGGCCATGTGCTCGTGCGTGATGACGTTGAAGCAGCCGGTCGCGGTGATGAAGATGTCGGCCTGCTCGACCACGTCGTCCAGGGTGGCCACCTGGTAGCCGTCCATCGCCGCCTGGAGGGCGCAGATCGGGTCGACCTCGGTCACCACGACCCGGGCACCCTGGCCGCGCAGCGACTCGGCGCAGCCCTTGCCCACGTCGCCGTAGCCCATGACGACGGCCATCTTGCCGCCGATCAGCACGTCGGTGGCGCGGTTGATGCCGTCGATGAGCGAATGGCGGCAGCCGTACTTGTTGTCGAACTTGCTCTTGGTCACCGAGTCGTTGACGTTGATGGCCGGGAAGAGCAGGGTGCCGGCGCGGTGCATCTCGTAGAGCCGGTGCACGCCGGTGGTGGTCTCCTCGGTCACGCCCTTGATGCCGGCGGCGATCCGGGTCCAGCGCTGGCCGTCCTCGGCGAGCGAGCGGTGCAGCAGCTGGAGGATGACCGCGTACTCCTCGGAGTCGGCGGACTCGACCGGCGGCACGACGCCGGCCTTCTCGAACTCGGCGCCCTTGTGCACGAGCAGGGTGGCGTCGCCGCCGTCGTCGAGGATCATGTTCGGGCCCTGCCCGTCGGGCCAGGTGAGCACCTGCTCGGTGCACCACCAGTACTCCTCCAGGCTCTCGCCCTTCCAGGCGTAGACCGGGACGCCGGCCGGGGCCTCGGGGGTCCCGTCCGGGCCGACGACGATCGCGGCGGCGGCGTGGTCCTGGGTGGAGAAGATGTTGCAGGACGCCCAGCGGACCTGCGCGCCGAGCGCGACCAGGGTCTCGATCAGGACGGCGGTCTGGATGGTCATGTGCAGCGAGCCGGTGATGCGGGCACCGGCGAGCGGCTGGGCCTCGGCGAACTCACGGCGGATCGCCATGAGGCCGGGCATCTCGTGCTCGGCGAGCCGGATCTCCTTACGCCCGAACGCGGCGAGCGACAGATCCGCCACCTTGTAGTCGCCCTCGGCGAGGGTGCTCGGCCGGGCTCCGGACGACGCGCCACGGGGGGCCGCCGGGAGGGTGCTGGTCATGGAAGCTCCTGTCGAACGAAGACTGCGCAGCCTTCCACCTTACGCGCGTGGACTTCTTCTCCCCTGCCCGGTTGGCCGACGGGGCGGCGCCCGGTCGGCGGACAGCGCACGGGGCGGTCGGTCGTGAACGGACTTTCCGCTCACGGCCCGGCCGCCCCGTGCATCCCCCCGGTTTGGTTCCCCCGCGCGTTACCGGACCTTCGTCGCGACAACGCTGCGTACCCATAGAGTCACACCGCGTCAGGAGCGCGTCAAGCCATTTCGGGAAAGTCGGACTTGGGGCGGCCTGAGTCGCCGCGCAGTGCTCCCGGTCAGCGCAGGCCGGAGGTGGCGACGAACGCCTCGCCGGCCCCGTCGAGCACGAGCGGGCCGCCGGCCGCGGTGCCGATCGCCGCCTGGCCGGCCGCCAGGGTGACCGTCCCCACCCCGTCGGCCACGGTGACCTCCCCGGCGCGGCAGAGCACCACCCGCGGGCCGGGGAGGTCCAGCCGCGCCGCCGGACCGCCGGGAGCCACCTCGACCCGGTGCAGCGCGAAGTCGTCCACCGGCACCAGCCAGGTCACCACCCCGGGCGCCACCGGCTCCGGCCGGACCACCGGCTCGTCGAGCACCTCGAACCGCAGCACCCGCAGCAGCTCGTCCACGTCCACCCGCTTCGGGGTGAGCCCGCCGCGCAGCACGTTGTCGCTGGCCGCCATGATCTCCACGCCGGTGCCCCGCAGGTAGGCGTGCAGGTTGCCGGCCGGCATCCAGATCGCCTCGCCCGGCGCCAGCCGGACGTGGTGCAGCAGCAACGCCACCACCACACCCGGGTCGGCCGGGTAGTGGACCGCCAGCGCCCGGGCCAGCCCGGCGTCCGGCCCGGCGACCTCCGCCGCCAGCACGTCCGCCACCAGCCCGGCCCGCTCCGCCGCCGGCCAGCTCAACAGCAGGCGTACGGCCTCCCGCAGCCCCTCCGGCCCGGTACGCAGCGCCGCCACCACCGGCTCCAGCGCGGGTACGCCGAACGCCGCGATCGCCGCCGCCGACTCGGCCGGGTCCCGGAACCCGCAGAGCGCCTCGAACTCCGAGAGCGCGACCAGCAGCTCCGGCTTGTGGTACGGGTCGACGTAGTTGACCCGACCGGTGTCGGCGGCGTACCCGGCCCGGGCCTGCTCGGCGTCCGGGTGGGCCTGGAGGCTCAGCGGGGCGTCCGCCGCCAGCACCTTCAACAGGAACGGCAGCCGGGTGCCGAACCGGCCGACCAGGCGCTCGCCCAGCCAGTGCACCGGCTCGGCGACCAGCAGCTCGGTGAGACTCACCGGGTTGCCGTCCCGGTCCACGGTGGCCGGGCCGCCCGGGTGGGCGCCCAGCCACAGCTCGGCCTCCGGCCCGGCGCTCGGCACCGCACGCCCCTGCAACTCGGCGATCGCGGTGCGGGAGCCCCAGGCGTAGTCCCGTATCCGGCCCTGCAACAGCTCCACGGTCAGCTCCCTGGCCGTCCGGCCACCTCGTCGCCGCCGGTGTCGGCGTCCGGCTGCGGGACGGCGGTGTGCGCCGCCTGCCCGGTGCCCGCCCGGTCCGCCGCCGCACTGTAGATGTCCGGCTCCAGGTAGATGACCCGGGCGACCGGCACGGCGGCGCGGATCCGCGCCTCGACGGCGTTGATGCCGCGGGCCAGTTCCTCGGCGCTCTCGCAGGCCCGCACCGCGATCTTCGCGGCCACCATCAGCTCCTCCGGGCCCAGGTAGAGCGTCTTCATGTGGATGATCCGCTCGACCTCGGGCCCCTCGGTCACAGCCCGCTCGATCTTCGCCAGGTCGTGGCGCTCCGCGCCCTCACCGAGCAGCAGGCTCTTCGTCTCGATGGCCAGCGTGATTGCGATGAGCACCAGCAGCACGCCGATCATCCCGGTGCCGGCGGCGTCCCAGATGCCGTCGCCGGTGATCAGCGTCATTCCCACGCCGAAGAGCGCGAAGACCAGACCGACCAGGGCGCCGAAGTCCTCCAGCAGCACCACCGGCAGCTCCGGGGCCTTGGCCCGGCGGATGAACCGTACCCAGGACTGGTTGCCCCGGATGTGGTTGGACTCGTTGATGGCGGTCCGGAACGAGAAGCTCTCCATGCCGATGGCGATCACCAGGACGGCCACCGGGACCCACTGCCAGCTGGTGATCGGCTCCGGGTGCTGCGCCTTGTGGTACGCCTCGTAGAGCGCGAAGAGGCCGCCGACGCTGAACAGCACGATCGCCACGATGAACGCGTAGATGTAGCGCTCCCGGCCGTAGCCGAACGGGTGCTCCGGGGTGGCCTCCCGCTTGGCCCGCCGGCCGCCCAGCAGCAGCAGGCCCTGGTTGCCGGAGTCGGCGACCGAGTGGATCGACTCGGCCAGCATCGACGAGGAGCCGGTCAGCAGGAACGCGACGAACTTGGTGACGGCGATGCCGACATTGGCCGCCAGCGCGGCGATGATCGCCTTCGTCCCGCCGTTGGCGCTCACGCCGCCGCCCCGCTTCGCTCCCCGGCGGCGCGAGGCGCCGCGCTGCTGAGCCCGGTGGTGAGCCCGCTCCGCTCGCTCACGCTTCTCCCCGCCCGATGCCGCACGTGCTCACTGGTTCGCCAGCTCCTTCATCTCGGTGATGGCCGGTACGGCCATCGGGTCCAGTCCGTGTGCCAGGGCGAGGTAGACCGAGGCGAAGTCCGGGACGGCCATCAGCGAGGCGAGCCGCTCCAGCGCGGAGCCGCCCTCGGCGGTCACCACGTCGCAGCGCACCCCGCGCTGCTCGGCGAGGGTCTGCACCGCGTCCGCGCGGCGCTCCTCCACTGCCAGCGGCTCGTCGGTGTCGTCCTCGGCGTTGAGGCCGCCGTCGCGCAGCAGCACCAGCCGCAGCCGGGTGGCGTCGCCATCGGTCTCGCCGGGGTCGGCGAAGATGTCCCGCTGTCCCTCGACCAGGCCGCCGAAGACGCCGTCGAGCAGCCCGACCCGGCCCCGGCCGGCCTCGCCCAGCGCCCCGGTGACCACCGGGTAGCGGGCGTTCGCGGAGAGCGTGTCACCGAACCGGCGGGCCGCCACGGTGGCCAGCGGCGACGAGCCCCAGACGATCGGGATCGACCCGGACAGGCCCAGGGCCAGCGACTTCGCCGGGTTGACGAAGGACTCGGCGGTGGGCCGGCACCGGTCGGCGTCGGCGTCCAGCCGGGCCGCGGTCTCAGCCAGGTCCGCCTCGTTCACCTTCACGAGCCCGAGCGTACGGGCGGCGAGCAGGACGGGCACGGTGAGCGCCCAGAGGCTGGCCCGGGCCGGGGCGCGCCGGGGCACCGGGATGAACGGCGCCCGGGCCCGCTCGGCCACCGACTGGAGCTGCGAGTCCGGCGCGCCGACGGCGACCAGGCGGGCGCCCCGCCGGTGCGCGGCCTCGGCGGCGCCCAGCGCCTCGGGGCTGCGGCCGGAGGCGCTCACCGCGATGACCACGTCGGCCGCGCCCACCCAGCCCGGCACGCCGGCGCTGCGGTGCGGGATCACCGGCACCGGGCAGCGCGGCCCGGCGACCGTGGCCAGCACGTCCCCGGTCCGCCCGGCGGTGCCGATGCCCGCGATGACCACCGCGCGCGGGCGGCCCTCGTCGGCGAGCACGGTCAGGTTCGCCTCGGCGGCCAGCGCCGCCGACTCCCGGACCTGCGCGCCCGCGGCGGCGGTGAAGCGCAGCATCCCGCCCGGGTCCTGCTCGGCCAGCCGGTCCGGATCGTCCAGCAATGACTCGTCGGCGTGCCGGTGGCCGCTGACTCCGGCCGTACCCTCCATCATCGCGACGACCCCGAGCCGCCGCGCGCGTCGCCCGCGGCGGGGCCGCCGCGCGCCTCGTCGAGCAGCAGCACCGGGACGTCGTCCCGGACCTCGAAGATCCGACCGCACTCGGTGCAGGTCAGCGTCTGGGCCTGCGGGTCGTAGTCGAGCGGTGCGTGGTGCGTGTCCGGGCAGGCGAGGATCTCGAGCAACTGCGGGTCCAGGGCCACGGAGCGGCTCCTTCCACGTATGCGGTCTCACCGGTCGGCGGTGCCGTCCGGCGCACGCGATCTTATCGGCGAACCGGCGCGGGCACCGTGCCACATCTCGGCACCGAGCGGCCGGTGCGCGGCGACCCGATCAGGTCGCCGTCACCCATCGTCACCGTAACCCCGGCGACCGGCCGGGTCCCCGTTCAGCGGGGCATGCGGGGCAGCACAGTGGTGGCGTCGCCGCCCGCGGCGGCCGGCGGCTCGCCGTCCGGCCCGTCGGCCGCGGGGGCGCCGTAGACGTTCCCGGCCGGGCGGGGCGCCGGGGCGGCCGGTTGCTGCCCGTACACCTGACCGGCAGGCGCGCCCGAACGGTAGGTCGTGCTGCTGCGCGGCAGCGGGACCGGCGGCCGGGTCGAGGGCGGCGGCCACCGCCGAGGCGGTGTCGGCCTCGGCCGGCGTGGTCGCGACGGCGCTCGGGGTGGGGGTCGGTGAGGGCTTGCGGGACGGCGTCGGGCTGGGGCTGGCGGTGCGCTCCGCGCCCACCACCCGGGCCGCGGTGGCGGACCGGCCGAGTACCCGGCCGTTCGCGGCGCTCGCCTCGCCGGCCACGGCCAACCGCCCGCCGGCCGTGCCGGCCAGGAAGGTCACCCGGTAGCGGACCGTGATCCCCTTGCCCTTGCACAGGGCCGGGTCGGCGGGTGAGGTCTGCGCCGTGGCGACCGCGCCGCCACCGCCGGAGACCGGCACCGGCACCCACCGGCCGCCGGTGGCCACCTGCACCTGGACCTGGTCCGCCCGCAGACCGTCGAGCCGGAGCCCGAGCGCGGTCCGAAGCAGTACGCAGCCCTCGGTGCGCTTGCGCACCTCGACCGCCACCGTGCCCGCCGAGCCACCGGCCGTGAAGCTGCTCGCCGAGCGCACCTCCACCCGGTCGTCGGCGGCCAGCGCCGGGGATGCCGCGCCGGCCACCAGGCCGCCCAGCATCGCGCCGACCGTGGCCCACCGCGCCGCGTGCCGCCTCACCGACATCTCCACCTCACCGTTTCCACCCCGGACGGGATCCGCCGGTCAGGTTACTACCGGGCCGGAGGGGCACCCGCCCATTGAGCACTCCGCATGTGTGCCGCGACACCCCGGGGCACCGCACCATCCTCGCCGCAGCCCGGCCCGCCCGCATGATCACTTCCAGCCCTCGCGGCGGGGTCCCCGTTGCCCGGCGGTCGTGGTGGGCCGATGACGCGGCAGGAGATCTTGGACACCTACCGTTCGTCACGAACGGCAACTGTCCAAGATTCACATCGGCGCGCGCGGCAAGGTCGACGCCTGCCGTGCGGCGACCCGACCGTCAGGTGCGCGGTCGGGTCGCCGTTGCGGGCGGTGCGGCCGCTGGCCGTCAGGCGCTCGCCGCCGGGTCGCCGTTGCCGGCCGGTGCGGCGGCTCGGCGGTCAGCGTCGGCGAGCGCACGGCGGCAGAGCCGGTCGGCCGTGCGGGTGGTCTCCGGCAGCCGATAGTGAGGCGTCAACGCCAGCACCCGGTCGACCGCGTTGTCCAGGCTCATCCGGTGCCCGACGCTGACGAAGACCGGCTTCACCCCGTCCCGGGTCCGCAGTACGCGGCCCACCACCTCACCGCCGTCTCGCAGCGGTGTCCAGGCGCCCCGCTGCGGCGCAGGCTCATCCCAGACCCCGACCAGCGGCGTCTTTCCCACCCCGATCGCCGGCAGCCCGGTCACCAGCCCGAGGTGGCAGGCCAGCCCGAACCGGCGCGGATGCGCCAGCCCGTGCCCGTCGCAGACCAGCAGGTCGGGCCGGACGGCCAACCGCTCCAGCGCCGCCAGCAACGCCGGCAGCTCACGGAAGGCGAACAGCCCCGGCACGTAGTCGAACGCCGGCCGGCCCACGCTCACCGCCTCGTCGACCACGGCGAGGGTCGCCGCGTCCAGCACCGTGACGGCCGCTGCCAGTCGGTCATCACTCTCCGCGTAGGCGACGTCCAGCCCGGCCACCGTCGCGGGCGCGGTCGGTCCCGGCCCGACCAGGTCGACCCGGGACCGCAACTCCTCCTGTACGCGCAGCGCCTCCGCCACGTCCGCCGGTGGCCGGTAGGGCACTCCCCCGCCCGTCATGGCCGGCCGGTCCCGATGCTGGTGTGCGCGTCAGACATGCTCAGAGCTTCGCGCTTGGATCGGCGGTCACCGAGGCGTTTCTGGCGGCATCAGGAGGCGGCTGTGGCGATGGTGGGGTCGGCGCCGGGGTCGCCGGCCTGCTTAAGCTGCTCCTCGAACATCACGAAAGTCCGCCGCCGGATACCGGTGATCAGCGCCTGCTCTTCAAGCGTCGGGTAGCGTCGCTCACGGCCCAAGGTCTCCTCGATGGCCCTCACAGTCTCGTAGAGAGCAAAGACCGGTCCTTCACCACGGAGGTAGCGGCCACGGTCGTGCTCTGTGAGCTGAACGAACTCCTCGCGCGATAGCTCGTTGACCTCGTCGCCGCCAACGAAGAGCACCTTGTCGATCAGGTTGTTCGCGGCCTTCCAGCCACCTGTGTCCTTGGACAGCCGCCATCCAGCAACGCCGCCGTCGTCGGTCTCGACCAGTTTCAGAGGAGATTCGTAGTAGTTAAAGAATTTCGGCAGGACCAAGCCTCTCTCCTGGCTCATCGCGGTGGCACCTCCCCGATCGTCCCATTCAGTGCTTGCCAATAGATGTCCTGCGCCCGTCGCAACAATCCGTCCCGGATAGCTCGCTCACCTTCGGTCAATGGTCGGTCGTCAGCTTCGGAGATCACCTCAAGATCACGCCGAACCTCGTACAGGGCATGCTCCCACTCCGCGACGTCGTCCAGCGAAGCCAGTTGCAGCCGAAGCTCCGCAACATGGCCGTTGGACATGCGGAGGTTCAACAGCACGTCGCGATAGCCACTCTGCTGCGGTTTGAGGAATCGATCCTTGATATGGACGATCACCACCTCCGGGTCGGCGGCCAGTCGCGCCAAGGCTCGGTAGATGTCATCGAGTCTGTGGAACTGCACCTTGGCGCCCGCCAGATCCTTCAGCTCGGACGCGTCATTCTCGTACTCCACGAGCTTGTCCAGAACCCGTTCCCTGCTCTTGGGCTCTGTTCTCCAGGCGGGTTGTCCATCGTCGCCGGCTACAGCGATGGCAAGTTCGGTTAGTTCCCGTTGCGCCATAGTTGCATCGACATAGAGCTGATCGACGTAGGCGAGCCGGTAGGTCTCGTCATCACGCCGGGAGTTGTCAAAACCCAGTTGCACGTTCGATTGTCCGCGGCTCGCGATCGCAGCAGTGATCCGGCGCTCATGCTCGGTCACGGGCGTGGGTAATGGCTTCGTCGTCTGCGGTGTGATCACAGCGCCGGGCCCACGCGCTGCGATGTCGTTCAGGACGTCGCCCAGCACGTTGATCGCCTCTTGGTGGTTGGCCAGGTGGTGGAGGGTGACCGGGCGGGCGATCAGCGAGTTGGCGAGTTCCGGGGTCGACAGGATCATGCGAACCAGGTCGGGCCGCTGCGCGAGCTGCCGTACCAGGGTCTCGGCCAGCAGCTCCTCGCCCCTCGGTGGCGCCTCCCAGGTCTGGTCGAGCATCTGCCTGACGCGCGGGTCGGCGAGCAGCCGCGTCAGGTCGTCGGCCGCCGCCGGCTCCAGCTCCGGTACCAGCCGTTGCAGCGTCGGCCCGTCGAGGTGTTGCGCCAGCTCGACCGGCGTCACCCCGGCGGCGAAGACCTCGTCCAGGTTTCCGCTCGCGGCCAGCGCATCCCGGACGTACAGCCCGGCGGCGATCCGGTCGGCGTGCGCGTCGCGATGCGCGTTCCACAGCTGGACCGCATCCGGCTCCGCGTCGGGAGCCCTCGCGGGGAACGAAGTGCCGTCGGGTCGGTGGAAGGTGGTGGATTCGCCGAGCAGGTGGACGTGGTTGAAGTCCGGGGCATTCCCGTCGTCGGGTGGCGGCGGCGGTTCGAGGGGTCGGGGTGGCGCCGGTCGTTCCAGCGGATCGGGCAGGACGTTGTAGTCACCCGGCGGCCGGTCTGCGAGCGGCATCGGCCGGCCGTCGGGGCCGAGCACCAGCGCGTCGACACCCACCACGTTGTGGGGACCCCGGATACCGCAGTGGGAGTAGAGCGGATGGTTGCCGATCCGGCCTGTTTGTGGGTCGAGGTAGAGGACCGTGCCGTTCTGGTTCAGCGCCACCCAGGCGTGTGAGCCGCCACCCTCCAGCGCAGTGATGAGGAAGGCGTAGCTGCCGTGGCCACCCGCCAACAGCTGCGCCTGCAGGTCGCGGTAACCGTCCTCGATCATGTCGCGCGTCTCGGGATCGGGGACGCCCGGCAGGGCAGTAGGGCACAGATTCTGGAACCGACCGCCGGTGATCTCCTCGACCCGGCGAGGTCCGTCCGCCTCGCCGCCCACCGGCTGGCGGACGTCACCCAGCAGATAGCCGTCGAAGGTCCGCGGCGCGGAGACCCGCGGCCGGCCGTGCATCCAGGTCTCGAAGAGCGACAACGTGCAGTCCAGGCAGTTGATGCCCCGGGTGGCGTCGGCGGCGGGTCCACCGTCGTTCGCCAGCCGGAACCATCCGCCCTGGCGGGGATCGGCGGTCCGCACCACACTGCCGTCGGGATTACGCGGCATCTGTCGCTCCAGGTCGGTCTGGTGCAGCGCGAGCGGTGGCCGGAGTCCGCCTCGTACGCCGTACCGGCGGGAGCGGTCGATCGGCGGTGGATGGCCGTGACCGGTGAGGGCCGAGCGGTCCGGGGTCTCCACGGCACCCAGCGCGAGGTCGGCGACATCGTCATTGATCCGGTAGAAGTCGAGGTCGTCCTCGACCATCACCTCGGTCGGCGATACTGAGCCGGCGAGGACCTGTTCGGCCAGCTCGCGCAGGTCGTAGGCCTCCGTGCTGGCTTCGCTAGCGGCCTGTTGCCACCGCTGCGCGAGTAGCTGGTGGCCTGCCTGATGCAGCTGGAACGCCCGCTCACCGTATTCGCCGGCTGCCCGGTGGAATTGGTCGGCTCGGACACGCAGCCATTCCGCCTCCTGCTGCCGCCGGCCTTCGTCGTACCACTGCCGTTGTTCCTGAAGATTGCGTTCGTAGCGAAGTCTCTCCAGGGTTTCCCGGCCGGCTGCCAACCGCGCGGCCTGATCGTCCTGACTGCTCCGACGCGGCGGCGGTAGCGGCTTGAAGGGGCCGGGAAACGTCGGCGGATCAGCCGCAGGACGCTGCGGGGCGAGCGCCTCCAACAGCGGAAATCGGGGACTCGGCGTGGGTCGGGCGTCCGGCCCGGTGGCCGGCGGCGCGGTCACCGGACTGGCAGCCGACGCGACGTGCGAATGCGCCGGTGGACCGGCCACCGGTCCGGGCGGGCTTACGGCACCGATCGCCGAGCGGTCCGGCGGCATCGACACCAGCCCGTTCGATTGGGGAGTAGCGGTGACCTGTGAGCCCACGGCCGTCGCCGCCTGCACCGGCGTCGCCTGATTCGGTGCACCGATGTCGGTCGCCGTCGGAGCGTTGACCGGACCAGGCCTCAGCTCGGTAACGCCGGTTACGGGTGAGCCCGTGACGGGCGCGTCGACGGTCATGGACGAGAGCGTCGGGCTCGCTGAGGCTTCCACCAGCGCTGAGCTCGTCGTCACCTCGGCGCTCGGAGGGCTCGTCGTCACCTCCGCATCCATCCGGTGAGGTGGGGAAGCACCGACGCCGGACGCGGCCTGCCCCACCTCGACGGACGGGAGGTGCACCGGAGCCGGCCCATCGCCGACGAGCGACGACGGAGGGTTCGACGCCGAGGGCGAATCCGCCGTCGCAGGTTGAAGCACCGGTCCGAGGCCGGATTCCCCGAGCGGCGGGGCCGGATCCGGTACTCGCTGGGGAGGGATGAGGCCGGTCGCGTCGCCGGACGGCGGGAGCCCCAGGGCCACCGGCTGCATGGGAAGGCCGGCCAACTTCCCGTCGAGCCGGTGGTGCAGGGCGCTGTCGGCCTGTCCGGTGGCGGAGCCGCTGGCGCCGGAGGCCGCGGCCCGGGCCAGGTCCTCCAGCGACAGGTCCTGACCGGTGGCGAGCCCCGCCGCGCTCTCGGCCAGGGTCTCACCGGCCATCTCCCGGCCGAAGCGCTCACCGATCTGGGCGAACCGCCCGTGCGCGTGCCGCCCGAGGCCGGCCAGCGGCGCCGCCGCACCACCGGCGAAGCCACCGAGCCCCGACATGCCCACGTCGGTCAGGTCCAGGCCGTCCCGGCGGCCGGTCGAGTTCTGGTACGCCTGGGTCGCCAGGCTGGTGCCGGCCTCCTGCCCCGCCTCGACCAGCCCGGCGAGCACAGCCCGGCGGGCGAGCCCGCGCGCACCGCTCTTGACGACTTCCTTCGCGGCCCGTTCGCCGGCCTCCTTCAGCCCTTCCTTCACCGCCTTGCGGGCCAGCTGGGCCACCAGCCGCTTGAAGATCTGCTGCACGACGACCCGACTGGCCGTGATCGCGGCGCCGGCCGCCGGTGAGGCGGCGCCCATCGTCAGCACCGTGGCCACCGCGAGCGAGAGCAGCTCGACGACCAGGATGCCCAGCTCGATCCAGGCCTCCAGCTTGGCGCCCTCGATGTCGCAGCCGCACGAGTCGACCAGCCTGCCCAGCTCGCCGGTGGCCGCCACCAGGACGTGCAGCGGCGCGTCCTCGCCGTCGGCGACCTTGCCCCAGGCCACGTCGAACGCCTGCGCCACCAGGCCGACGCCGCCGTACCCGCTGCGGACCTCGCCAGCGGCGGTGGTGGCGTCGTTCCGCGGGCCGGCCAGGACGTCGGCGACGCCGTACCACTGGTCGGCCAGGTCCCAGACGGCGCGTTCGTTGCCCTCCGGCCACTCGACGCCGACGACCCAGTCCAGCGCCTCATAGATCCAGCCGGGCACGTCCCATGGGCAGTAGTCGAGCGGATGCGGGATCGGGCTGGGCAGCATGCTCACGCGCGGATCCTCCGGTGGTCAGCGCCAGGGCCGGTGCGGGTTGTGCTGCTGGTGCGGGATCTCGCCGAGCTGGCGAGCGTTGGTCAGGTCGGTCTCCACGGTCGCAACGACGGAACGCACCACGTCGCTGCCCAGCCCTTCGATCGAGCGGCCGAGGATCTCCCACGCCCGCAGCAGGGTCTCCGCGTAGCCCTGGTAGTGCTTGTCGAAGGCGGCGCCGATGTCGTCCCGGCCCCACGGCCGCTGCGCGCTCGCCGCCGCGATGGGGTCGCCCGCCTCCCGCCGGGAGAGGGTGACCGCCGCCCCGGCCAGGGCCAGGTCGGCGCCGCCGCGCCGGGCCCGGTCAGGGTCCAGCCAGATCTGCCCGTCGGCCACCGCCGTCACTCTCCCCGTGACAGGACGGCGTCCGCCCGGCCCAGCAGGGCACCGAAATCATGCGTACGCAGGAACTCCACCGACGGGGAGCCGGGCGGAAGGAATCCGGCGACCAGTTCGCGGGTCGCCGTGACCGCGGACGCGGACGCCCGCAGCACGGTGTCGGTGATCTTTCGGCTCAGCGCCCTGGCGTCCCGGTCGTGGAACACCGACGGGGCGACCTCGACGCTGATCAGCTCGCTGCGGGCTCCGACGACCGCGGTCACCTGGCCGTCGTCGGAGCGCTCGGTCACCCGCAGCTCCGCGAGCCTGGTCTGAAGTTCGTCCAAACCGGACCGTAGTCGCTGGTACTGGCCGTACACCTCGTCGAACCGCGCACGCAGCGCGCGGTTCGCGTCCCGGTCCGCGCTCTCGGCCACCGCCGCCCCTTCCGTCACCGTCAGTAGGGATGACCATACCGGGCGCCACGGAATCCGTGGGGTCCGGTAGCTTCAGGCTGTGATCGAACGACAGCAGGCCGAGCAACTCGCGGCCGCCTGGGCCCGACGAGACTCCGAGCGCCTGGGATTCCCGTGCACTCCGGTGGTCGAGGAGTTCGACCTGGGTTATCTGGTCACGTCCACTGTGTCCGTCGACGCCCGGGCTCTCCCCGGCGACCTGCCGACCACGGTCATCGACAAGGAGACCGGAGAGGTGTCGACCTGGCCACGGGTGCCGGCCGCCGCCGTCGAGGAGATGTTCCGGCAGCGCCGACCGGCAGCGCCCCGCGCGCAGCGCACGGTCGACCCGGCCGCGCAACTGCTCCAGGAGCTCACCCGGCTGCCCACGCCCGGTGCTGTGGCCCACCTCACCCTCGACGGCCGCCTGCACGTCGCGCAGGGCGCCAAGGGCGACATCGAGGTGCGCCACCATCCGCTGGTGCAGTCCTATCTGGACGAGCTGCAACCCGGCCACCTGGTCCGGGGCGGCGAGCGGCACGCCGAGATGATCGTCGTCTCGGACGTCCTGCACGAGCAGGATCACCGGCGCGCCGCGGAAGGCCTGCCGCGGCTGACGCTGGAAGAGGCGAAGGCGATCCTCGGCCGCAGCCGGATCGAGTTCTTCCGGATCCGTGAGCCGGGCGACCCTGCGGCCGGCCCCGCAAAGGTGCCGTGTGACTCGTGCGTGAACTTCCTGGTGGCGTTCACCGCACTACCGTGGCCAGTCCTCGCCTACACGGAGGAATGGCGGTCCCGCCCTGAGGTCGACCCGGACCCCGGGCGATTCCCGGCCGAGGTCACGAACGCGCTCGTGGAAGCGGGCTGGCGCCCTCATTTCGGAGACCAGGTGTTGGCCGAAGCGGCGGTCAGGGACGTCCGGGCGGTCAGCGGCAGTCGACACGGCCACGCTGTCTTCCCTGCCGTGATGCCCACCCTTACCGCCTTTCCTGGTCTGGAAAGCCGTCGCCAGGGTCCCGGTGAGCGGGTGTGGATCTCCCGGTTCGGCATCCGTCCCTGGGACATGGCCCACACCGCCGACACGCTGGCGGATTTCGGCTCGGTGCTGGGCGCCCGCCTGTTTCCGCTCGGAACGGAGCGTGGGGACAGCATCATCGCCGTCGACGAGCACGGCCGGATCTTCGCCCTCGACCAGGCCGGCGAGTGGTTCCTCGGCCCCGACATCGATGCCGCCCTCACCACGCTGCTGCTCGGCCGCGCCCCCGCCCGGGTCCGCCACGACGGCACCTGGTGAAGGGCGCTACAGCTTCACCCCGGTCAGGACCATGACGCGTGGCTCGGTGTAGTCGTCCATGGCGCTGCGCAGCCCTTCCCGCCCCACGCCCGAGCCCTTCACCCCGCCGTACGGCATCTGGTCGGCCCGGTACGACGGCACGTCCCCCACGATCACGCCGCCGACCTCCAGCGTCCGGGAGGCCAGGAAGGCGGTTTGCAGGTTGTGGGTGAACACCCCGGCCTGCAGCCCGTACGCGGAGTCGTTGACGGCGGCGAACCCGGCGCGGTCGTCGGTGACCGGGGCGACCACCAGCACCGGCCCGAACACCTCCTCGGTGCAGACCTTGGCCGAGGACGGCACCCCGCTGAGCACGGTCGGCGGGTAGGTGGCGCCGTCCCGCCGACCGCCCACCTCGATGGTGGCGCCTGCGGCGACCGCCTCGTCGACCCACGCCTCGACGCGTTCCGCCGCTTCGACGGAGACCAGCGGTCCCACGTCGGTCAGCTCGGAGGTCGGGTCGCCGGTGCGCAGTTCCTCGACGGCCGCGACGAGCCGGGGCAGGAAGCCGTCGTAGAGCCAATCGTGCACGTACACCCGCTGCACGGCGATGCACGACTGCCCGGCCTGGTAGTTGGAGAAGGTGGCGATCCGGTGCGCGGCGAAGGTCAGGTCCCCGTCCGACGACCAGTCCTCGCAGATCACCGCCGCGGCGTTGCCGCCGAGCTCCAGGGTGACGTGCTTGTCGGGGGCGGCCCGGCGGATGGCCGCGCCGACCGGCCCGGAGCCGGTGAACGACACCACGGGCAGCCGGGGGTCGGCGACGAGTTCGGCGGCGCGCTCGTTGGGCAGCGGCAGCACCGAGAACATCCCCTCGGGCAGTTCGGTCTCGGCCAGGATCTCGCCGAGCAGCAGCGCGGAGAGCGGGGTGGCCGGGGCCGGTTTGACCACGATGGGTGCGCCGACGGCGATGGCCGGGGCGACCTTGTGCGCGACCAGGTTCAGCGGGAAGTTGAACGGGGCGATGCCCAGCACGGGTCCGCGGGGCACCCGCCGGACCAGCGCGATGCGGCCGGTGGCCGCCGGGTCGGTGTCCAGGCGCTGCAGTTCGCCGGAGAACCGCCGGGCCTCCTCGGCGGCCCAGCGGAAGGTGGAGACCGCCCGGCCCACCTCGGCCTTCGCCCATTTCACCGGCTTGCCGTTCTCGGCGGTGATCAGGGCGGCGACCTCGTCGGCCCGTTCGGCCAGCCGGCGGGAGACGTGGTCGAGGGCCGCGGCGCGGGCGTGCGCGGGCAGGGCCGCGGCCGCCGCGGTCACCTCGGCGGCTGCCGCGACGGCGGCTTCGACCTGGTCGGGCGTGGCGAGGGTGGTACGCCCCACCGTCCGGCCGTCGTACGGGTGGGTGACGGTCAGCTCTCCCTCGCCGTGGGCGGGGCGGCCGGCGACATAGAAGGCTCTCGGCTCCACGTTCGGCAGCGTAGACCACGTAAGGCCGCGCGGAAACAGTTGCCCAAACCCTTGTCTGCCTCGGATTCAGTAGCCAAGATGGCAGTCAGATTGCGATAACCTCCGCTGACCTTCCCCCCGGCCACCCCTCGGAGACTTCTGATGAGCGATCAGCAACAGCTGCGCAACTTCGTCAACGGCGAGTACGTCGACCCGGTGGACGGCGGCTACGCCGACCTGATCGACCCGTGCACCGGCGAGGTCTTCGCCCAGGCGCCGGTCTCCGGGGCTGCGGACGTGGACGTGGCCATGAAGGCGGCCGCCGCCGCGTTCGAGACCTGGCGGGACGCCACCCCGGGCGAGCGGCAGAAGGCCCTGCTGAAGCTCGCCGACGCGGTGGAGTCCCGGGCGGCCGAGCTGGTCGACGCCGAGGTCCGCAACACCGGCAAGCCCCGTCAGCTCACCGCCGACGAGGAGTTGCCGCCGGCGGTGGACCAGTTCCGGTTCTTCGCCGGCGCGGCCCGCCTGCTGGAGGGGCGCTCGGCCGGTGAGTACATGGCGGGGCACACCTCGTACGTGCGGCGCGAGCCGATCGGCGTCTGCGCCCAGGTCACGCCCTGGAACTACCCGCTCATGATGGCGGTCTGGAAGATCGCCCCGGCCCTGGCGGCCGGCAACACGGTGGTGCTGAAGCCGTCCGACACCACCCCGGTGTCCACGCTGCTGCTGGCCGAGATCGCGTCCGAGTTCTTCCCGCCGGGCGTGTTCAACGTGGTGTGCGGCGACCGGGACACCGGCCGGGCCCTGGTCTCGCACCCGACCCCGCAGTTCGTCTCGATCACCGGTTCCACCCGGGCCGGCATGGAGGTCGCCGCGGCGGCCGCGCCGGACCTCAAGCGGACCCACCTGGAGTTGGGCGGCAAGGCCCCGGTGGTGATCTTCGACGACGCGGACGTGGCGGCGGCGGCCGAGGCGATCGCGGTGGGCGGCTACTTCAACGCCGGCCAGGACTGCACGGCCGCCACCCGGGTGCTCGCCGGCCCGGGCATCCACGATGACTTCGTGGCCGCCCTCGCCGAGCAGGCCCGCAACACGAAGACCGGCGCGCCGGACGACGAGGACGTGCTCTACGGCCCGCTGAACAACGCCAACCAGCTCAGCCGGGTACGCGGGTTCGTGGACCGGCTGCCGGACCACGCGAACGTCGAGGTGGGCGGCTCCCGGCTCGGTGAGCGCGGCTACTTCTACGCCCCGACCGTGGTCTCCGGGGTCCGGCAGGCCGACGAGATCATCCAGGACGAGGTGTTCGGCCCGGTCATCACCGTCCAGCGCTTCTCCGACGAGGACGAGGCGGTGCGCTGGGCCAACGGCGTGGACTACGGCCTCTCCGCCTCGGTGTGGACGAAGGACCACGGCCGGGCCATGCGGATGACCCGCCGGCTGGACTTCGGCTGCGTCTGGGTGAACACCCACATCCCGTTCGTCTCCGAGATGCCGCACGGCGGCTTCAAGCACTCCGGGCACGGTAAGGACCTCTCGGTCTACAGCCTGGAGGACTACACCCGGATCAAGCACGTCATGCACAACATCGAGGGCTGAGCCTTGTCGAGCGAGGAACTGCACAAGCGCCGCGGGGCAGCCGTCGCGCGGGGTGTCGGCAGCACGATCACCTCCTACGTCGACCACGCGGGCGGCGGGACGATCACCGACGTCGACGGGCGGCAGTGGATCGACTTCGCGGCCGGCATCGCGGTCGCCAACGTGGGCAACTCCGCCCCGAAGGTGGTCGAGGCGGTGCGGGCGCAGGTCGAGCGGTTCACCCACACCTGCTTCATGGTGGCGCCGTACGAGTCGTACGTGGCGGTCTGCGAGCAGCTCAACGCGCTGACCCCGGGCGACTTCGAGAAGCGCTCGGCGCTGTTCAACTCCGGCGCCGAGGCGGTGGAGAACGCCGTGAAGATCGCCCGGCACGCCACCGGGCGGCCGGCCGTGGTGGTCTTCGACCACGCGTACCACGGCCGGACGAACCTGACCATGGCGCTGACCGCGAAGAACATGCCGTACAAGCACCGGTTCGGGCCGTTCGCCGGTGAGGTCTACCGGGTGCCGATGTCGTACCCGCTGCGCGACGGCGGCCTCGACGGGGCGACCGCCGCGGCGCGGGCGATCGAGATGGTGGAGAAGCAAGTCGGCGCGGAGAACGTGGCGGCCCTGCTGATCGAGCCGATCCAGGGCGAGGGCGGCTTCGTGGTGCCGGCCGAGGGGTTCCTGCCGGCGCTGCGCGAGTGGGCGACCGCCGCCGGGGTGGTGTTCGTCGCCGACGAGATCCAGACCGGGTTCTGCCGGACCGGCGACTGGTTCGCCTGCCAGCACGAGGGCGTCGAGCCGGACCTGGTCACCCTGGCCAAGGGCATCGCCGGCGGGCTGCCGCTCGCCGCGGTCACCGGCCGCGCGGAGCTGATGGACGCGGTGCACGTCGGCGGCCTCGGCGGGACGTACGGCGGCAACCCGATCGCCTGCGCGGCCGCGCTCGCGGCCATCGAGACCATGCACGAGCTGGACCTGGCCGCCGCCGCCCGGCGGATCGGCACGGTCATGGTCGACCGGCTGCGCGCGATCGCCGCCCGCGACCCGCGCGTCGCCGAGGTACGCGGCCGCGGCGCGATGCTCGCCGTGGAGATCGTCCAGCCGGGCACGCTGACCCCGGATCCGGCCGCCACGGCGGCGATCTCGGCGGCCTGCCACGCGGCCGGCCTGCTCACCCTGACCTGCGGCACCTACGGCAACGTGCTGCGGCTCCTGCCCCCGCTCGTCATCTCCGACGACGAGCTGGCCCGCGGCCTGGACATTCTGGAGGCCGCCTTCGGCTGACCGAGGTCAGCCCCGATCGTGGAACACCACGGGCGTCGATCTCCCAGGTGCCGCCCGTGGTGTTCCACCGACACTCGGTTGAAGGACCTCACAGCGGGTCGATCCTGTCCTATAGTCCTACTGTCGTAGGACAATAGAAGGGCAGGTCCCGTGTGATCGAGTTCGTGTTGGACGCCCGGTCCAAGGTGAACACGTACGTGCAGCTGATCCAGCAGGTCAAACAGGCCCTCCGGGTCGGGCTGCTGACGCCCGGCGACCAGCTCCCCAAGGTCCGCGAGGTGGCGCAGGCGCTGGCTATCAACCCCAACACCGTGCTGAAGGCGTACCGGGAGCTGGAGATCGAGGGTCTGGTCGAGGGCCGTCCCGGGGTCGGCACGTTCGTCCGCCGTACCCTCGGCGGCCCGCCCCCGGCCGAGCAGGCCGAGCTGCGCACGGAGCTGGTGGCCTGGCTGCGCCGCGCGCGGGCCGCCGGCCTCACCTCGGAAGACGTCACCGCCCTGGTCGAGACCACCCTGCGGGCGACGCTCGCCGCCGAGGCGGCCCGCACCCGGCCCGCCGCGGCCCGATGAGAGGACACCAGATGGAGATCGCGCTGGAGGCCGAGCAGCTCGGCAAGCGCTACGGGCGACGCTGGGCGTTGCAGGACTGCTCGTTCCAGCTGCCCGCCGGCCGGATCGCCGGCCTGGTCGGCCCGAACGGCGCCGGCAAGAGCACCCTGCTGCACCTCGCCGTCGGCCTGCTCCGGCCGGACGCCGGCACGGTGCGGGTCTTCGACCGCACGCCCTACGACAACCCGGCGGTGCTGCCGGAGGTCGGCTTCGTCGCCCAGGACACCCCGCTCTACCGCGACTTCACCGCGGCCGAGCTGGTCCGCATCACGGGGCGGATGAACAGCCGCTGGGACGGCGCGCTGGCCCGCGAGCGGCTCGCCCAGCTCGGCATCCCGCCGAAGCTGCCGGTCGGCCGGCTCTCCGGCGGGCAACGCGCCCAGGTGGCCCTCGCGCTCGCCCTCGCCAAGCGGCCCCGGCTGCTGCTCCTGGACGAGCCGGTCGCCAGCCTCGACCCGCTGGCCCGCCGCGAGTTCCTCCAGTCGCTGATGGGCAGCGTCGCCGAGTCCGGGACGACGGTGCTGCTCTCCTCGCACCTGCTCGGCGACCTCGAGCGAGTCTGCGACCACCTCATCGTCCTGAACGCCTCCCGGGTACGCCTCGTCGGCGCGGTCGACGAGCTGGTCGCCGGCCACCGGCAGCTGGTCGGGCCCCGGCACACCGGCGAACCGATCACCGGGGTCGGGGCGGTGGTCCGGGCCAGCCACACCGGGCGCCAGTCGACGCTGCTGGCCCGGGTCGACGGGGTGGTCGACCCGGAGTGGACGGTGCACGACGTGACCCTGGAGGAGGTCATCCTGGCCTATCTCGACGAGGGCGGGACCAGGGCCAGCCACACGGAATGGGAGGTGCCGGCGTGATCACCCTGGCCTGGCGGCAGCACCGCAGGCAGCTGCTGTTCACCCTCATCGGGTTCGCGGCGCTGGCCGCGCTCATGGTCCCGATCGGCATCTCGATGCGCCACACGTTCGCCGACCTCGGGCTGCCCGACTGCGTCCGCGAGCTGGCCCGCAGCGACGTGGCGCCGGCGACCGCGGACACCTGCGAGGGGGCGTTCCGCCAGTTCACCAACCGGTACGGCAGCCTGAACCTGGTCGCCGTCCTGCTGCTCGTGCTGCCGATGCTGGTCGGCCTCTTCTGGGGCGCGCCCCTGGTCGCCCGCGAGGTGGAGCAGGGCACCCACCGGTTCGCCTGGACCCAGGGCATCGGCCGGCGGCACTGGGCGCTCGTGAAGTTCGGGCTGGTCGTCGCGGTGACGACCACCGTCGCCGTCTGCTACGGGCTGGGCATGTCGTGGTGGGTCACCCCACTGACCCAGGCCGCACGCGAGGGCCGGCTCGGCTTCATCGTCTTCGACCTGCAGGGCGTCGCCCCGATCGGCTACACCCTTTTCGCGGTGGCGCTGGGCATCTTCGCCGGCACACTCGGGCGGCGGATGCTGCCGGCCATGACCATCACCCTCGTCGGCTTCGTCGGTGTCCGGGCCGCCGTCGCGGTCCTGGCCCGGCCCCACTACCAGCCCGCCCGCACCGCCGAGTTCCCCGTGACGGACGCCGGCCGGCTGCCGCTGGACCGCGGCAACTGGGTGCTCTCCAGCGGGGTGCGCAACCCGGACGGGAAGATGGTGGCCCCCGACACGCAGATCATGTGCCCGCCGGGCGCCCGGGCTCCTGGCGGCGGCGAGTGCGGGTCCGAACTCGGTATCCAGCCCGGCGCGTACAACTGGCAGCTCTATCAGCCCGCCGACCGGTTCTGGCTGTTCCAGTGGATCGAGACCGGCATCTTCGTCGCGCTCGCCGCCGTCCTGCTCTACCTGGCCCTCCGCCGGATCCGCCGGATCGCCTGAGGCACCTCGGCAGGGTGGGTGCGCGCCACCCACCCTGCCGTGCCGTGCCGTGCCGTGCCGGGTCAGCGCAGCCGCTCCACCACGTTGCGGCGGACCAGGTTCTTGCCCGGTTCCCGGATCAGGTCCATGGCCACCGCGTTGAGCAGCACACAACTCCCGGACGGCCCGGTGACCGTCACGGTCGCCACCCTGCCGTTGTCCAGGTTGGTCACCCGCAGCCGGGTGCCCACCGGGAACTGGCCGCTGGTGGCGGCCGGCGCACCGCCCTCGGCCGAGAAGGTGATCGCCCCGGTGCAGACACTGGCGACTGGCGTGCCACCGGGCCGGGCGTTGCCCGGCCGGGACTCGCCGGCCGGGGCGCCGCCACCGGGCCGGGCCGCGCCGGTCACCGGGGCGCCGCCGTCGAGGCGTTCGACCAGGTTGCGGCGGATCACGTTCTTGCCCGGCTCGCGGACCAGGTCCATGGCCGCCGCGTTGAGCAGCACGCAACTTCCGGACGGCCCGGTGACCGTCACCGTCGCCACCCTGCCGTTGTCCAGGTTGGTCACCCGCAGCCGGGTACCCACCGGGAACCGGTTGCTGGTCGCCGCCGGCGCACCGCCCTCGGCCGAGAAGGTCACCGACCCCGCGCAGGCCGACTGCCCGGCCGGGGCGGTCTCCGCGAAGCCCATCCCCGTGCCCACCGCGACAACCGCCGAGGCGGCCAGTGCCACGGTCGCCGCCAGCACGTGCTTGCGCTGCACCCTCACGTTGTCTCTCCCGTCGTCCGGTGAAATCGTTCGACGCCTGGTACGGACGGGAGGGCCGGAACGTTCAGCCGGGACGGCGGATCACAACGGACCGTAACGGGTGTGTGGCGCTCCGGTGAGCAGCGCCCAGTACCGGTCGCCGTAGGACCAGTGCCACCACTCGGTCGGGTAGTTCACCAGCCCCGCCCCGCTCAGCGCGGCCACCAGGATCTGCCGGTTCCGCCAGGCGCTCACCGGGATGTGCCGGGCCGCCGTGAAGCAGGCGTCGGCGCTCTCCTCCGGGGTGGCGTCGAGGGCGGTGCCCATCTCCAACTCCATCCCATCGGCGTCACACAGGGTGAGGTCGACCGCGCCGCCGGTGCTGTGCGGCGCCACCTCGACCGGCGAGACGAACTTGGTGGTCTCCCGGTGCAGCCGCTCCGCCGACCAGTCCGGGTAGCGCCGGCGCAGCTCGTCCCGGTAGCCGGTGAAGATGTCGAGCTGCGCCCGGTACGGCCGGTACCCCTCGACGACCAGCAGGCGCAGGCCGGCCGGCAGCGCGCGCTGCGCGGCCAGCAGCCGGTCCGCGACCCCGCGCCGCACCCGGGCGTACGCCCCGGCGGGGTCGGCGGCCCGGGTGTCCAGCCGCAGCTCCGGCAGTTCCCGCAGGTCGACCAGCGGATCGCCGTCGTCCCGGCTGGACACCGCCGCGACCCGGGGATCGGAGAGCAGGATCATGCCGCACCCGCCGGCCGGGCCGCGTGCCGGGCGAAGGCGAGCGCGACCAGGCGGTCCACCACCTCGGGGTAGTCGACGCCGGACTCGGCCCACACCTTCGGGTACATCGAGTGCGCCGTGAAGCCGGGCAGGGTGTTCAGCTCGTTGACGAACACCTCGCCGGTCGTCTCGTCGTAGAGGAAGTCGACCCGGGCCAGGCCCCAGCCGCCGATCGCCGTGAACGCCCGGACGGACAGCTCCCGGATCCGCTCGGTGACCTCGGCGGGCAGCGGCGCCGGGACGATCATCGGGTCCGCGTCGCCGAAGTACTTCTGCCGGTAGTCGAACCAGCCGCCCGCGACCCGGACCTCGCCGACCGCGGACGCCTCCGGGCGCCAGCCGCCGAGCACGCCGCACTCCAGTTCCCGGCCGGTCACCCCCTGCTCGACCAGCACCACGTGGTCGTGCCGGAGCGCCTCCTCGACCGCCGCCGCCAGGTCGTCCCCGTCGGCCACCCGCGAGATCCCGATGGAGGAACCCATCCGGGCCGGCTTCACGAACAGCGGCCGGCGCAGCCCGACGACCAGCTTCTCCGGGTCCTCCGCGGCCCGCCAGGTCGGCGCGTCGAACCAGACGTGCGGGGTGGTCGGCACCCCCTCGGCCCGCAGCGCCCGCTTCATCGCCACCTTGTCCATGCCGACGGCGGAGGCGAGGATGCCGCACCCGACGTACGGCACCCCGAGCGATTCGAGCAGCCCCTGCACCACGCCGTCCTCGCCGTACGGGCCGTGCAGCACCGGGAAGACCACGTCCAGCTCGGCGTGCACCGTGCCCGGGGCGTCGGCCGCGGTGACCGCCACCGTGCCGGCGCGCGCCCCGGCGCGCAGCTCCACCGCGGGCCCGGTCACCGGCAGCCGGTCGTCGATGGCCCGGCCGGCGGCCACGCTCCCGCGGCGTTCGGCCAGCACCGGTTCCGGCACCAGCCGCAGCGCGCCGGCGCGGGTGATCCCGAGCGCGACCACCCGGTGGCCCCGCTCGGCCAGGGCCCGGGCCACGCCGAGTGCCGAGGCGCAGGAGACCTCGTGCTCCGCCGACGGGCCACCGAACAGGACGCCGATCCGAACCGCAGCGCTCACGCCGCCACCCCTTCCATCCGGGCCCGGTCGGCGACGGATCCGGTCGCCAACCGGGCGACGAGGTCCGCCTCGACATTGCCGCCGGTCAGCACCACGCCGACCGTCCGGTACCGCTCGGGCAACCCGCCGCCGGAGTCGCCCGGCCGTGCCGCGGTCCACGGCGCGCCCTCGGAGTCACCCGGCCGGCCCGCGAGCTGTCGCGCGCCGTCGGGGTCGCCCGGCCGCGACGCCACCCGCAACCCGTTGTCGGGGTCGCCCGACCCGGTCACCAGCCGCAGGGCGCCGGCCAGCCCGGCCGCTCCGGACGGCTCGACGAGGACCTTCAGCTCCAGCAGGAGCAGCCGGAACGCCTCGGCGATCGCGCCACCGCGAACGGCAGGTCGCCGACGCAGCCCGGGCGCAGCCCGTCGGCGATGGTGGGCGCCGGGACGACCGGGGTGGGCCGGCCGGCGGCCAGGCTGCGGGCCAGCGAGTCGCAGCCGACCGGCTCGACGCCGTACACCTCGATCGGGGTGCCGGCGGCGGCCAGGCAGGCTCCCGCGACGCCGCCGCCCCCGCCCACCGGAACCACCAGCGCGTCCAGGTGGTCGTACGCGTCGATCAGGGGGTGGCCGTCGGCGGCGGCGAACTGCCGGGCGGCGGCCAGCCGCTCCTCGACGGTGGTGCCGGCGAGGACCACCCGCGCCCCGGCCGCCCGGGCCCGGGCCACCTTGACCGGCGCCGCATCGACCGGCAGCACCACCGTCGCGGCCAGCCCGTGCCGGCGGGCCGCCAGCGCCACCGCCACCGCGTGGTTGCCGGTGCTCTGGGCGACCACCCCGGTGTGGCCGGCCGCGGCGAGCCGGCCCACCGCCAGCGTCGCGCCGCGCATCTTGTAGGAACCCCCGGCCTGGAGGTTCTCCGCCTTCAGCAGGATCCGGGCGCCGGCCAGCCGGTCGATCGCCGGGCAGTTCAGCACGGGGGTACGCACCACCCGGCCGGACAGCCACCGGGCGGCCTCCTCGACGCGGGCCCGGTCCGGCAGGGCCGGGATGTGGCTGCGGGACATGGTTTCTCCTTTCGGGCAGGTGGCATCGCGGGATGCCGCATCGGCGGCTCCCGAGGGTCAGGAGGGGGTGGATCAGCGCACGGCGGGTAGCTGGACGTCGACCCGCAGGCCGCCGTCCTCGCCGGGGCGGGCGGCGATGATGCCGTCGTGCGCCTGGGTGATCGAGCGGGCGATGGCCAGGCCGAGTCCGGCCCCGCCACCCTGGTTGGTCCGGTCCCGGGCCAGGCGCCGGAAGGGTTCGAAGAGACCGGCGACCGCCTCGCCCGGGACGGCCTGGCCGGTGTTGGTGACGGTCAGCGCGGGGTCTTCGCCGACGGTGACGGTGAGCCGGCCGCCCGGCCGGTTGTACTTGATTCCGTTCTCCACCAGGTTGCCGACCAGGCGCTCCAGCAGCACCCGCTCGCCGGGCACGATCCGGGGCGCCAGCCGGGTCTCCACGGTCACCCCGGCCTCGGCCGCCCGGTCCGCGTACGCGGCCAGCACGGTGGTGACGATCTCGTCGAGGCGCTGCGGGGTGGAGGAGCGCAGCCCCTGGTCGCTCTCGCTGAGCGCGAGCAGGCCCTCGATGAGCCGCTCGTTGCGCTCGTTGGTGGCCAGCAGCTGGGCCGTGAGCAGGTCGAGCTGCTCGCCGGTGAGCGACTGGGCCATGCCGACCTCGATCAGGGTCCGCTGCACCGCCAGCGGCGTACGCAGCTCGTGCGAGGCGTTCGCGGCGAACCGCCGCTGCCCCTCGTAGCCGGCCGCGACCCGGTCCATCATGTCGTCGATGGCGCGGGAGAGCCGGGCCAGTTCGTCGCGGCCGCCGCGGCGGATCCGGTGACCGAGGTTCTGCGGCCCGAGGTCGGCGATCGGGTCGGCGAGGTCGCGCACCGGGCGCAGGCACCAGCGGGCCGCGCCCCAGACGGCGAGCACACCGGCCAGGAGGAGCAGGAACTCGGCCAGCGAGGGCAGCACCGGGACGAGCGGGCGGGCCGGCTCGCACGCCATGCCGACCACCCGCAGGTCGCAGAACGCCTGGGCACGCCACCACGCCTGGACGAACAGCCACTTGCCGAGGCCCGGCAGCAGGTAACCGCCGAGCAGGGCGAGCACCCCGACCAGCAGGACGCGACGGCGGGGGTTCACGCCGGGTCGCCGATCCGGTAGCCGGCCTTCGGCACGGTGTGGATGACGGACGGCTGGCCCAGCTTCTTGCGCAGCGTCATCACGGTGACCCGTACCGCGTTGGTGAACGGGTCGGCGAACTCGTCCCAGGCCTGTTCCAGCAGCTCCTCGGCGCTGACCACGCAGCCGCCGGCGCGCATGAGCACGTGCAGGACGGCGAACTCCTTGGGGCTCAGGCCGAGCGGTCGCCCGTCCCGGGTGACCGTGTGCCGGGCCACGTCGAGCACCACCCCGTGCCGCTCCAGCACCGGCGGCACCGCCGGGGCGGACCGTCGGCCCAGCGCCTGCACCCGGGCCACCAGCTCGGCGAAGGCGAACGGCTTGGTCAGGTAGTCGTCGGCGCCCAGCCCGAGGCCCGCCACCCGGTCCCGGATGCCGGCGGCGGCGGTGAGCAGCAGCACCCGGGTGCCGGCGTCGGACCCGGCGAGGCTGCGGCACACCTCGTCGCCGGTGGCCCCGGGCATGTCCCGGTCCAGCACGGCCACGTCGTACCGGTTGACCCCTATCCGCTCCAGCGCGCCGTCGCCGTCGTAGCAGACGTCGACCGCCATCGAGAACCGACGCAGCCCCTCGGCGACCGTGTCCGCCAGCAACCGCTCGTCGTCCGCCACCAACACCCGCACCGCTACCCGCTCCCCGTGTTCCCTCGTCCGTCCCGCCTACGGTCCCAGGCAGGAGTTAAGGGTTCCGTAAGCGCCGCCGGAGCAATCCTCCACGTCAGCGGGCCGGCACAGGTTCGCACCGTGCCGTCTGGGGCGTTCGTCCCGGCCCCACCGGCTGGCGGCGGTCGACGAGTGAGCCGGATCACTCGGGGCGCTTGATCCCCAGGGTGGCTCTGCGCCGGGACCAGGCCGTGGCCACCACGGCCTGGTGACCGGGGCGACGAGCTGGGCGAACCGGCCGGCCATGGAACTTCTCAACGACAAGTTCGGGAGCGGCTTGGCGATCGGCGGTGAGCTGGGTCACGATGGGCGCGAGGAGGTCGCCGATGGCTGACCCGTGGCTCGCCCTGGAATTCGGCGCCGATCCGGCCGAGCGGATCGCGCAGGTCGGCGCCGCGCACGAAGCGTTCCTCACCGCCGGCACCACCACCGGCCGGGTCCGCGACGTGGTGCGCCGGTCGTGGGAGCGGTCCGCGCTGCTCGACCCCGAGACCACCGCCCCGGTCGACCTCACCGACGACGCGCTGGCGAGCTACCGGGCCGCCCACCCGCTGGCCCGCGTACTGCCCCTCTTCCGCGACCTGCTCGGCGGCATCGCGCAGGACGGCGCGCACCTCATGGCGGTCTGCGACGCGGACGGACGGCTGCTCTGGGTGGAGGGGCACCCGGGGGTGCTCCGGCACGCCGAGCGGATGAACTTCGTGCCCGGCGCCCGCTGGGACGAGGCCCACGCCGGCACCAACGCGCCCGGCACCGCCCTGGCCGTCGACCACAGCGTGCAGATCTTCGCCACCGAGCACTTCGTCCGGCCGGTGCAGCGCTGGACCTGCGCCGCCGCCCCGATCCACGACCCGGCCACCGGCCGGCTGCTCGGCGCGATCGACATCACCGGCGGGGACCACCTGGCCACCCCGCAGAGCCTGGCCCTGGTCCGGGCCACCGCGCGGGCCGCCGAGGCGTTCCTGGCCGGCGCCGCCCCCACCGAACCCGACGTGCCGCACGTCGCCGCCCTCGGCCGGGACGAGGCGGAGCTGCGCGTGGCCGGCCGCCGGATCCGGCTCGGTCGCCGGCACAGCGAGCTGCTGGTGCTGCTCCTCGACCACCCCGAGGGGCGCACCGGGGAACAGCTCGGCCTCGACCTCTACGGCGACGACCGGCTGCACCCGGTCACCCTGCGCGCCGAACTGTCCCGGCTGCGCCGGGCGCTCGGCGAGGAGCTGCTCGACTCCCGCCCGTACCGGCTGCGGCCGGCCGTGCGCGCGGACTTCCGTACCGTCACCGAACTGCTGGAACACGGCGATCCGGCGGGGGCGCTGCGGGCGTACCGCGGGCCCCTGCTGCCCGGGTCGGACGCGCCGGGAGTGGCGCGACTGCGCCGGCTGGTCGACGGCCAGCTCCGCGCGGCCGTGCTGGCCGCCGCGGACCCGGCGCTGCTCACGGCCT
>NZ_MUYZ01000489.1:0-3092 GCF_003013775.1 Micromonospora sp. MH33 | reverse complement strand
CGAGGTGGGCGCGCCGGAGCGCTCGGCGGACGGCCGGTGGGTCCGGGTGCCGGCGGTGCTCGCCGCCGCGCCGGACAGCGACGCCGCCCGGGACACGGTGACCCGGCTGCGGACCGCCGTGCACGCGGTGCCCGACGCGCGGGCCCTGGTCGGTGGGCGGACCGCCACGGTGCTGGACGAGGAGCGCACGGTGAACCGGGACAACCGGGTGGTCATCCCGCTGGTGCTCGCGGTCGTCCTGGTCATCCTGGTGCTGCTGCTCCGGTCGCTGGTCGCGCCGCTGCTGCTGATGGCCAGCGTGGTGCTGTCCTACGCGGCCGCCATGGGGGCGGCCGGACTGCTGCTCGACGTCCTGGGCCACCCCCGGCTCTTCGTCGGGGTCCCGTTGCAGGCGTTCCTGTTCCTGGTGGCGCTCGGGGTGGACTACACGATCTTCCTGATGACCCGGGCCCGGGAGGAGGTCGCCCGGATCGGGCACCGGCCGGGCGTGCTGCGCGCGCTGACCGTCACCGGCGGGGTGATCACCAGCGCGGGCGTGGTGCTGGCCGCCACCTTCGGCGCGCTGCTGGTGCTGCCGCTGGTGCCGTCGGTGCAGATGGGCGTCATCGTGGCGGTCGGCATCCTGCTCGACACCCTGCTGGTGCGCAGCCTGCTGATCCCGGCGCTGACCCTGGACCTCGGCGTGCGCACCTGGTGGCCGGGCCGCCTCGCCCGGCGGTCGCCGCAACCGGCCCCGGCGGAGCCGGCCCTGGCTCGCACCTGACCGGCTCGCGTTCGTGACCCCGGCCCGGCTCCCGGGCCGGGGTCAGCCGGCGAGCAGGGCGGCCATCCGCTCGGCCTGGGTCTCCCAGCGCCACTCGCGCTCCACCCAGGCCCGGCCGGCCGCACCGAACTGGCGGGCCAGGTCCCGGTCGGCGAGCAGGGTGGCCACCCGGTCGGTGAGCTGGGCCACGTCCCGGCCGCGGACGACGTATCCGGTCTCGCCCTCGCGGACCGCGTCCGGCGCGCCGCCGGAGTCGCCGGCCACCACCGGCAGCCCGGTCGCGCTGGCCTCCAGGTAGACGATCCCCAGGCCCTCGACGTCCAGGCCGCGGTTGCGGGTCCGGCAGGGCATCGCGTAGACGTCGCCGGCCGCGTAGTGGGCGGGCAGCTCGGCCGAGGGCACCGAGCCGGTGAACACCACGTCACGTTCCACCCCGGTCTGCCGGGCCAGCTTCTGCAGCGTCGCCCGGTAGGGGCCGCCGCCGACGACCAGCAACGCGGCGTCCGGCACCCGGCGGCGGATCTCCGGCATCGCCCGGATGAGCATGTCCTGCCCCTTGCGCGGGACCAGGCGCGACACGCACACCACCACCGGCCGGTCGGCCAGCCCCAGCCGCAGCCGCACCCGCTCGCCGTCGACGCCCGGGTGGTAGGTGTCCACGTCGACGCCCGGGGCGAGCCGGCGCAGCTCGGTCACCCCGTCCAGCACCCGGGCCAGCCGGACCCGGGTGTACTCGCCGAGGTAGGTGGTGACGTCCACCCCCCGGCCGATCCGGCGCAGCGCCGACCGGGCGCCGGGCAGCGTTGCCCAGCCGGCCTCGTGCCCGTGGGTGAGCGCCACCGCCCGGCGGATCCCGGCCCGCCGCCGCAGCCCCGCCGCGAGCAGCCCCAGCGGGGCCGCCGCGCCGAACCACACCGTGTCGCAGTCGTACGCCCGCGCCAGCCGCGCCGCCCGGCGGGCCACCAGCGGGGTGGGCAGCAGCACCTTGGTGCGCTCCCGGACCACCTCGAACGGCTGGTCGGCGTCGAACTTGGCCGCGCCGCGCCAGCTCGACGCGTAGACCACCACCGACCCCGGGGGCTGGCGCACCGCCAGGTTGTGCACGAACGACTGGATGCCACCGGGGCGGGGCGGGAAGTCGTTGGTGATCAGCAAGGTGCGGCTCATCCGCCGGACTCCCTGGCGTAGGCGCGGGCGGCGGCCATCCGCTCCACGGTGGACGGGTGGGACGCCGACCAGAGGTATTCCCAGCGCGGCGGGTCGGGGTCGGCCAGGTTCACCCCGGCCAGCCGGCGCTGCATCGCCTCGAAGGTCGCCGGGTCGCCGGTGAGCGCCAGCGCGTGCGCGTCGGCGCGGGCCTCCACCCGCCGGGAGACCAGCGCCTGCACCGGCGTGGCCACCAGGCCGGCCACCGTGACCAGGGCGATCAGCAGCGGGAACGCCCGGGGCTGGGCGATCGAGTCGACGCCGGCCAGCCGCAACAGCGGCGTCCAGGAGCCGATCAGGTAGAGCGCCACCACCGCGGCGGCGGCGCCCAGCGCCCCGATGAGGGTGCCGGTCCAGACGTCCCGGTCCTTGGCGTGCCCCAGTTCGTGGGCGACGACGCTGGTCACCTCGGCCGGGTCCGCCTCCCGCAGCAGGGTGTCGTAGACGACCACCCGCCGGGTCGGCCCCAACCCGGAGACGTACGCGTTGACCGCCCGGGTCCGCCGCGAGGCGTCGGCGACCAGCACGTCGCGTACCGGCACCCCGTCCCGGGCCGCCAGGCTGGTCAGCTCGGTGCGCAGCGGGCCGGGCTCCATCGGGGTGAACCGGTTGAAAACCGGCTCGACCAGCACCGGCAGCACGAACGACAGCACCACCACCAGCGCGGCGGCGCCGGCCGCGCCGAACGCCCACCACCAGCGCGGGGCGAGCCGGACCACCGTGTAGAAGCCGAGCAGGACGAGCGCGCCGATGACCGCGCTGACCGCGTACGACTTGAGCAGGTCGACCGTCCAGCCGCCCCAGCCCTGGGTGCTCAGCCCGTAACGGGTCAGCACGGTCTGCCGCCAGGCGGCGAAGGGCAGGGTGAGCAGGTCGGCGAGGAACATCACGGCCAGCCCGCCGAGCACCGCCTGGGCCGCCCAGTGGCCGCCGAAGGGCCGTCCGGCCAGCTCGACCAGGCGGCCGCCGAGCGGGGTGAGCCCGAGCACCAGGGCCACCACCAGGCCGACGGCGAGCGCCGACCAGCCGGCCGGGCGCAGCGCGCCGTGGAAGGCCCGGCCCCGGGCCACCTGATCGACGGGGAGCGCACGCAGCGCCGCGAGCTGGTCGGCGCGGGGCGCCG
>NZ_MUYZ01000488.1:0-3096 GCF_003013775.1 Micromonospora sp. MH33 | reverse complement strand
CCCGTGCCGGTGGCCGAGGTGATCGAACCGGCAAGCCCGGCCGTGCCGGAAACCACCCCCGCGCCGGTGATCGAACCGGCAAGCAGCCCCGACCCCGCCCCGGCTGCCGCGCCGGAGTTGGACGACCGTTCCCGCCGCGCCGCCGCCCGCAAGGCGTACCGGCACAGCGTCACCGCCGGCACCCCGCTGTCCGGTGCCGCCCTCGGCCGCCAGTTCGGCATGTCCGACCGGTGGGGCCGCGACCGGGTGAACGAGGTCCGCACCGCCGCCGCCCGACGCGCCACCACCACCGCCCCCGCCGCGCCGGCCGAGCTGCCCGCCGCCGCCTGACCCCGAAAGGAACCCTCGCCCATGCGCCGCATCTGGCACGTCTTCAACGCCCTGACCCTGGCCAACGTGGTGCTCATGTTCACCGCCGACGACACCGCAAGCCGCGTCCTGCACGGCGTCGCGACTGTCGCGTTCGCGGTGGCCACGATCGCCACCCGACCGCCCCGACCCGGCAAGCGTCCCTGACCCCGCCCGGCGGCACGGCTACCGGCTCCCAACCTGCGCCGTGCCGCCGGCCCCCTGCCGATCCGACAGACCGTTGGAGGAACCCCCATCATGACTTCCCCCCGAGACGACGACCGATTCGACTGGCAGGCGGCAGAGGCCGACCTGACCGACCCCAACGGCCCGGACGGCCCGGACGCTGAGGTGGTGGACCTGGATGCCGTCCGGTCCCGCCGGCAGGCGCCCGTCCCGCCGGACGACAACGGCGGCAGCGACATGGACGACGACCCGCCGGAGGGCGGCCCGGTGCTGGTCGACAGCGTGGAGGCGCAGCGTGCGCCGCGGTTCTCCCTGGCCGGTTTCCGGGACGCGCAGCGGGTGCCGATCGTGCCCGGTTGGCTGCGCTCCCGTTCGGAGTTCGCCGGGAACCTGGCGTGGGCCGGTGGGTTCGGGCTGCACGCTCTGGCCTACCACGGACTGCGCGCCCCGAAGTACACCGCGAAGCTCGCCTGGCGTGCCCCGGTCGGGGTGGGCCGGGTGCTGCGGGGGTACGGGCGGTGGCTGTTCGACCTGGAAGGCGAGCCGGTCCGGCAGGCGGTGGTCCGCGCCGCGATCGACAAGCCGGAAGAGGCCCGCACCTATCAGGGCCTGTCGCGGCAGCGTGACCGGCGGGTGCGCTGGCGGGGCCTGACCGCGATCCCCGCCGTCCTGGCCCTGTTCACCCTGGCCGGGGTGCTGCTGGCCGCGCCGGGCGTAGTGCAGCTCGCCGCCCTGGCCGTGGCGGTGGCGGTGTTCGGGGTTGTCGGCGCGCCGGTCGACAAGCCGCTGCTCGACACGGCCGTGGTGCGCACCGCCGCCGCGCCGCTGACCTCGGCCGAGGTGTTCCACGCCCTGGCCGCGTTGAACATCAAGGGCATCAACGACGCGATCCGCCGGGGCGACAACGGCAAGCGCTGGTTTACCGCCCCGATCACCCGGGAGAACGGCACCGGGTGGCGGGCTGAGGTGGAGCTGCCGCGCGGGGTGACCGCCTCCACGGTGGTCGACAAGCGCGAAGAGTTGGCCGCCGCGCTCACCCGGCCGCTGGGCTGTGTGTGGCCGGAGGTCAACGCCGAGGTCCACCCCGGCATGCTGACCCTGTTCGTCGCCGACAAGGACCTGTCCCGCGCCAAGCAGAACCCGTGGCCGCTGCTCAAGTCCGGCACGGTCAACCTGTTCAAGCCGTTCGCGTTCGGCACCGACCCGCGCGGCCGGGTGGTCACCCTGACGTTGATGTTCGCCTCGATGATCATTGGGTCGATTCCGCGTATGGGTAAGACGTTCGCGCTGCGCCTGGCGCTGCTCGGGGCGTGCTTGGACCCGCGTGCGTGGATCCTGGCGTTTGACCTCAAGGGCACCGGTGACCTGTCGCCGTTGGAGCCGGTGGCGCACCGCTACCGGGCCGGTGACGACGAAGAGGACATCGAGTACGGCATCGCCGCCATGCGGGAGATCCGCACCGAGATGCGCCGCCGCACGAAGGTGATCCGGGAGCTGCCGCCGGACCTGTGCCCGGAAAACAAGGTCACCGACGACCTGGCCTCGAAGAAGTCGCTCGGGCTGCACCCGATCGTGATCGGTATCGACGAGTGTCAGGTGTGGTTCGAGCACCCGAAGTACGGCGACGAGTTCGAGGAGATCTGCACCGACCTGATCAAGCGTGGCCCGGCGACCGGGATCACGCTGATCCCGGCCACCCAGCGGCCCGACGACAAGAGCCTCCCGACCGGGATCAGCGCGAACGCTGTGCTGCGGTTCTGCCTCAAGGTCATGGGCTACCGGGAGAACGACATGGTGCTCGGTCAGTCGATGTTCAAAAGCGGCATCCGGGCAACGATGTTCGCCAAGCGGGACAAGGGCATCGGCTACCTGGCCGGTGAGGGCGACGACCCGGTGATCACTCGCACGTTCGAGATCGACGGCCCGACCGCCAAGGCCGTCGTCGGTCGGGCGCGGGTGCTGCGGGAGCGGGCCGGGAACATCACCGGCCACGCTGCCGGGCAGACCGTCAGCACCGACGCGGTGCGCCGCGACACGATCCTTGAGGACGTGCTCGCGGTCATGGGTGATGAGGACCCGAAGTTGTGGTCCACCGTCATCGTGGAGCGCCTGGCCGTGCTGCGGCCCGACGTGTACGCCGGGTTCACCGCCGATCAGCTCCGCGAGGCACTCAAGCCGCACGGGGTGAAGACCGGGCAGGTGTGGGGCACCGACCCCGACACCAACGAGGCCGCCAACCGCAAGGGCATCACCCGCGCCCACGTCGCCGACGCGCTCACCAAGCGTGACCGCGACAACGGTTCCCCCGGCCGCAAGTAGCCCCGAATCGGCCGCTAGGTCTAGCGGCACCCACCGCTAGACCTAGCGGCACCGCTAGCGACCCATCAAAACCCTGGCCAGCGCCCTAGCACCTAGCGGTGCCGGCCCCGCGCACCCTCAAACCGGCCTGTGGAGGCGTTCCGTGCTGACCATCGCCGCGCTAGCTAGCCTGACCATCCTCGGTTACGCAGCGTTCTACCTGATCAAGTGCTACGCCGTGCCGTTCGGCCCCTGCCGCCGCTG
>NZ_MUYZ01000487.1:0-3096 GCF_003013775.1 Micromonospora sp. MH33 | reverse complement strand
GCTGCGCGACCTGGTCCGTCCCGCCCGCCGGCGGGCCGCGGCCCGCGCCGGCGCCGACCTCTCCCTGGCCGAACGGCTCGCGGCGCTCAGCCCCGCCGCCCGGCACGGCCACCTCCTCGACCTGGTCACCGGCAGCGTGGCGGCGGTGCTCGGGCACCGCTCCGCCGACGGCGTCGACCCGCAGCGGCCGTTCAAGGAACTCGGCTTCGACTCGCTGACCTCGGTGGAGCTGCGCAACCGGCTCGCCACGGCCACCGGGCTGCGGCTGCCCGCCACCGTCGCCTTCGACCACCCCACCCCGGTCGTGCTCGCCGACCACCTCGACCGGGAGATCGGCGGCCGGTCCGCCCCGGCCGCCGGGCCGGCCGCCGCCCCGGCCGCCGGCATCGACGAACCGATCGCCATCGTCGGCATGGCCTGCCGCTTCCCCGGCGACGTGCGCACCCCGGAAGACCTGTGGGACCTGGTCACCGCGGGCGCCGACGTCATCGCCCCGTTCCCCACCGACCGGGGCTGGGACCTGGCGGGCCCGCTCGGCGACACCGAGGGCACCCCCCGGCACGGCGGCTTCCTCTACGACGCCGCCGACTTCGACGCCGCCTTCTTCGGCATCAACCCCCGCGAGGCGCTCGCCATGGACCCCCAGCAGCGGCTGCTGCTGGAGACCTCGTGGGAGGCGTTCGAACGGGCCGGCATCGACCCGCTCACCGCCCGCGGCAGCAGCACCGGCGTCTACGTCGGCCTGATCTACCACGACTACGCGGGCAAGGCGCTCGGCACCTCCGACGAGCTCGACGGGTACCTGGGCAACGGCAGCGCCGGCAGCGTCGCCTCCGGCCGCATCTCCTACCTGTTCGGCCTCGAAGGCCCGGCCGTCACCGTCGACACCGCGTGCTCCTCGTCGCTGGTGGCCCTGCACCTGGCCGCCCAGGCGTTGCGCCAGGGGGAGTGCGGGCTCGCCCTCGCCGGCGGCGTCAGCGTCATGTCCACCCCCGGCATGCTCGCCGAGTTCGCCCGCCAGCGCGGCCTGTCACCCGACGGCCGGTGCAAGGCGTTCGGCGCGGGCGCCGACGGCACCGGCTTCGCCGAGGGCGTCGGCATGCTGCTGCTGGAACGCCTCTCCGACGCCCGCCGCAACGGCCGCCGGATCCTCGCCGTGCTGCGCGGCAGCGCGGTCAACCAGGACGGCGCCAGCAGCGGCCTCACCGCCCCCAACGGCCCCGCCCAGCAGCGGGTCATCCGCCAGGCCCTCGCGCACGCGCGGCTGTCCCCGTCCGACGTGGACGCGGTCGAGGCCCACGGCACCGGCACCGCCCTCGGCGACCCCATCGAGGCGCAGGCGCTGCTGGCCACCTACGGGCAGGACCGCCCCGCCGACCGGCCGCTGCTGCTCGGCTCGATCAAGTCGAACATCGGCCACGCCCAGGCCGCCGCCGGCGTCGCCGGGGTGATCAAGATGGTCCTCGCCATGCGGCACGGCCGGCTCCCGGCCACCCTGCACGTCGACCAGCCGTCCCCGCACATCGACTGGACCGCCGGCGCGGTCGCCCTGCTCGCCGACGCCCGGCCCTGGCCCGCCGTGGACCGGCCCCGCCGCGCCGCCGTCTCCTCGTTCGGCATCAGCGGCACCAACGTGCACGCCATCCTGGAGCAGGCCCCCGAGCCGGTCGCCGCGCCGGCCGCGCCGGCCCTGGTCCCCGGTGACCTCAGCACGCCCTGCGTCCTCTCCGGCCGCACCCCGGACGCCCTGCGCGCGCAGGCCCGCCGGCTGGGCGCCTGGCTGGCGGAGCACCCGGACGTCCCGCTGCCCGACCTCGGCCACGCCCTGGCCACCGGCCGCGCCGCGTTCGAGCACCGGGCCGTGCTGCTGCCCCGCGACCGGCAGAGCCTCCTCGCCGGGCTGGCCGCCGTCGCCGACAACCAGCCATCGTCCATCGTGGTCGGTGGCGCCGCCCGGGGTGGCCGACTGGCCGTGCTCTTCTCCGGGCAGGGCGCGCAGCGCCCCGGCATGGGCCGCGAGGCGTACGGGGCCTTCCCGGCCTTCGCCGCCGCGCTGGACGAGGTCTGCGGCCACCTCGACCCGCTGCTGCCGCAGCCGCTCAGGCCGGTGCTGTTCGCCACCGAAGGTTCCCCCGAGGCGGCGCTGCTGGACCGGACGGAGTTCACCCAAGCCGGCCTCTTCGCCGTCGAGGTGGCGCTGTTCCGCCTGGTCGAGTCGTTCGGCGTGGTACCCGACCTGGTCGGCGGGCACTCCGTCGGCGAGATCACCGCCGCGTACGTGGCCGGGGTCCTCTCCCTGCCCGACGCCTGCGCCCTGGTCGCGGCACGTGGCCGGCTCATGCAGGCCCTGCCGGCCGGCGGTGGGATGCTCGCCGTCGCCGCGCCCGAGCACGAGGTGGCCGCCTCCATCGCCGGGCTGGCCGACCGGGTCGGCATCGCGGCCGTCAACGGCCCGTCGGCCGTGGTCGTCTCCGGGGCGCTCGACGCCCTCGACGAGATCGACCGGGCCTGGAGCGAGCGGGGTGTGCGCAGCCGGCGGCTGCGGGTCAGCCACGCCTTCCACAGCCCGCTCATGGCGCCGATGCTCGACGAGTTCCGCACCGTCCTCGACGGCCTCACCTTCACCGCCCCGCGGCTGCCGGTCGTGTCGAACCTGACCGGCGGGGCCGCCGACGCGGCCGACCTCTGCGACCCCGGGTACTGGGTGCGGCACGTCCGCGAGGCCGTCCGCTTCGCCGACGGGATCGCCTACCTGCGGGGGCGCAACGTCGGCACCTACCTGGAGGTCGGGCCCGACGGGGTGCTGTCCGGAATGATCCAGGACTGCCTCGCCGACACCGCCCCGGCCGTGGTGGTGCCGACCCTGCGCAAGGGGCGCACCGAGACGTCCGCGCTGCTCGGGGCGCTCGCCGAGGCGTACGTCGGCGGGGTGCCCGTCGACTGGGCGCCGCTGACCGGCGGCGGCGCGCCGCTCGACCTGCCCACGTACCCGTTCCAGCGGCAGCGGTTCTGGCCCGACGCCGCGAGCTGGCGGGCCGGGGACGTGTCCGGCGCCGGGCTGGCCGCCGCCGGCCACCCGCTGCTCGGCGCGGCCGT
>NZ_MUYZ01000486.1:0-3153 GCF_003013775.1 Micromonospora sp. MH33 | reverse complement strand
GACCAGCCAGGTCACCTCGGCGCGGGCGGCGGTGGGCAGCGGCTGGATGTCGCCGGCCGTGGGGACCTCGACGAAGGCCCGGACCGGGGTGCCGGCGGGCAGCCAGTCGAGGATCCCGCCGACGGCCGGGAGCGCCGTCTCGTCGGCGACCAGCAGCACGGCGTCGGCGCCGGTGGGCGGCTGGAAGCGCACGGTGCGCTCGTCGGGCACGGCCGGCCCGAGCAGCAGCACCCGATCGCCCGGGCGGGCCCGGCCGGCCCAGCGGGTGGCCGGGCCGGTGTCGCCGTGCCGGACGAAGTCGATGTCCAGCTCGCCCCGCTCGGGCCGCTGCGCCCGGATGGTGTACGAGCGCATCACCGCCCGCACCGACGGGTCCAGGGCCCGCCACGCCGCGTACCAGTCCTCCCCCGCCCCGACCGGGACGACCGGGGCGTCCTGGCCGGGGTGCGGCAGGAAGACCGAGACGCTCTGGTCCCGGCCGCCGCCGGCGAACTCGCCGAGGTCGTCGCCGCCGAAGGTGACCCGGACCAGGCAGTCGCCCACCGCCCGGGTGGCGGACACCCGGGCGGCGTAGAACCGGTACCGCAGGGCGACGGCGGTGGTCACGCGGTGACCTTCTTCGCGCCCCGGATGGCGGTGGCCAGGTTCTCCAGCAGCGGGGCGGCGCCGGCGTACGAGAAGCGGGGCACCGCGTCCCACGGGGTGACCTGGTCGGCCTTGACCGCGGGCAGCTGCGCCCAGGTGGGCTTGGCGGCGAGGTCCTTCGGCGCCAGGGCGGTGGGGCGGTTGTCGAGCAGGATCAGGTCGGCCGGGAACTTGCCGGTGTTCTCCCAGCTCAGCGCCTCGAAGTAGTCGCCCTGCTCGAGCTTGGTCGGCACCACCAGGTCGACGCCGAGTTCGGCGAAGTACATCAGGTCGGTGCTGACCTTGGGGTTGGAGACGTAGAACAGGTCGGGGCTGCCGGAGGCGGCCATCACCTTGATCCCGGGGTTCGCCCTGACCGCCTGGCGCACCGCCTCGGCGGCGGCGGTGAACCGGGCCTTCGCGTCGGTGACCTTCTTCGCGGTGAGGTCGGCGCCGAGGGAGCCGGCGAGTTCGGCGTACCGCTCGATCGGGCGGGTCATGGGCACGCGGGCCGTGGTGATCGCGACGCTGGGGGCCAGCGGCAGGATCTTCGCCTTGCTCTCGTCCGGGACGTACCAGAGCGCGCCCGGGTCGTACATGTGGGTGACCAGCAGCTCGGGGCGAAGGCCGGCGTACTTCTCCAGGTTGAACTCGCCCCAGGCGTTGCCGAGGATCTCGACCTGCTGGACGTCGAGGTCGCCGGCCTGCGGCTCCTTGCTGCCGTCGGCCTTCTTCGTCTCGCCGAACACGCCGACGATCTGCTCATCGAGTCCGAAGTCGACCAGGGCGGCGGCCACCCCGGTGAAGGCGACGATCCGGGTGGGCCGGGCGGCGGCGTCGACCTTCTGCTGCCGGTCGTCGGTGAACGACCAGGGGCCGCCGGTCGGGCCCGCGCTGGTGGCGGCGGCGTCGCCGCCGTCCTTGCCGCAGCCGGCGAGCAGGGCGCCGAGGCCGGCGGCGCCGGCGGCAGCGAGGAGGCCGCGGCGGGAGAGCCGGCGGTGGGACAGGGCATCGGGCATGGCGAAGTCTTTCGGTACGGGTCTGCGAATGACCATGGACAGCGAGGTTAGGCTAACCTAACCTAACTCGCTGTCAAGGTCCTTCCCGCCCCCGGAGTCCACGCTGTCCGTCATCACCCCACCCCGAATCGGCGCCGTCCCCGCCCCGGCGACCGTCCGGCGCCGCCGGCTCCGGGCCGGCGGGCTCGCCCTCGGCGTGCTCCTGCTCGCCGCGGTGGCCGTGCTCAGCCTCGTCCTCGGCGCCAAGCCCCTCTCCCTCACTGAGGTGTGGCACGGCCTCACCGACCCGGCCTCCCCCGAGTACGCCGTGGTGCACCAGGGGCGGCTGCCCCGCACGCTGCTCGGTCTCGCCGCCGGCGCGGCGCTCGGTGTCGCCGGGGCGGCCATGCAGACGTTGACCCGCAACCCGCTCGCCGACCCCGGCCTGCTCGGCATCAACGCGGGGGCCTCGGCCGCGGTGGCCACCGCCACCGTGCTGCTCGGCGTCGCCGACCTCGACCACCAGGTCTGGTACGCGCTGCTCGGCGCCGCCGGGGTCACCGTCGCCGTGCACACCATCGCCGGCGGCCGGCAGGCCACCCCGGCCCGGCTCGCCCTGGCCGGGGCGGCGCTCAACGCGGCCCTGTTCTCCTACGTCAGCGCGGTCATGCTGGTCGACAGCACCTCGCTGGAACGGCTGCGGTTCTGGACCGTCGGCTCGCTGGCCGGCGCCCGCACCGACACCCTGCCCAGCCTGCTGCCGTTCGTCCTGACCGGACTGCTGATCGCCGTGCTGGTGACCCGCCCGCTGGCCGCCCTGGCCCTCGGCGACGACTCCGCACGGGCGCTCGGCGCCCGGCCCGGCCTGGTCCGGGGCGCGGTGGTCGTCGCCGTCACGCTGCTCTGCGGGGCGGCCACCGCCGCCTGCGGACCGATCGTCTTCGTGGGGCTACTCGCCCCGCACCTGGTCCGCGCCCTCACCGGGCCGGACCCGCGCCGGCTGCTGCCCTGGTGCGCGGTGTTCGCGCCGGTGCTGCTGCTCACCGCCGACGTGGCCGGCCGGGTGCTGGGCCGCCCCGGCGAGCTCCAGGTGGGACTGGTCACCGCCGTGCTCGGCGGTCCCCTCTTCCTGCACCTGGTCCGGCACGGACGGGTGGGCCGGCTGTGATCGTGCTGCGCCTTCCCGGCGGGCTGTCGCTGCGCCTGCGGCCCCGCGCCCTCGTCGTCGGCCTGGCCGGCACGCTGCTCGCCCTCGCCCTGGCCGTGCTGGCCGTCGGCGCCGGCGACTACCCGATCGCCCCGGCCGACGTGCTGCGCGTCCTCGCGGGCGGGGGCAGCCCCGCCGACCGGTTCATCGTCACCGAGCTGCGGCTGCCCCGGCTCGTCACCGCCCTGGCGGTCGGCGCCGCCCTCGGCCTGGCCGGCGCGGTGTTCCAGTCCCTGACCCGCAACCCGCTGGGCAGCCCGGACGTCCTCGGGGTCACCTCCGGCGCGGCCACCGGCGCCCTGGTCGTGGTGGTGGTCGGCGGCG
>NZ_MUYZ01000485.1:0-3158 GCF_003013775.1 Micromonospora sp. MH33 | reverse complement strand
CCGGCCGTGCGGGCGGAGGCGGCCACGGTGGCCGCGACGGCACTGGCGCACCGCGGCCAGGTGGAGCGCAGCGTCGAGCTGTACCGGTGGTCCGGGCACGCCCCGTCCGCCGCGTTCGCCGCCGTCGGGGCGCTCGCCGTCGGCCGCCCGGTCGCGGGCGGGGACCTGCCCGACGACCCGAGCGGCGGCCCACCGACCCTGCACGCCAGTGCCGCCCGGCTGATGGCCGAGGGGGTACGGGAGAGCATCACCGGCACGCCGACCAGCGCCCTTTCCCGGCTGGTGCAGGCGACCGCGCTGCTGGAACCCGACGGGCGGCGGGTCCTCCTGCCGGACAGTCCAGCCGCGCTCGCCGCGTTGACCGCGATCCACTGTGCCGAGTTGGACATCGCCGAGGGGGTGCTGGACCGGGCCGTGACGACCGGCATCGGTGGGCCGCTGATGGCCCGCCGCCACCGGCTGTTGCAGGCCTGGATCCGGATGGTCCGCGGCCAGACGGCCGCCGCGGCCGACCACCTCGCCGCGGTGACCGCCGACGAGCGACCGCTGGAGTCGCGCGACCTGCTGCTGGCCAGCGCGCTCCAACTCGGCATCGCCCGGCGCAACAGCGACGTCGGGGGGCTGCAACGCGGTTGGGGGCCGGCGCTGGAGGCGGTGGTCCGGCACCCCGTGGACCTGTTCACCCTGCTACCGCTGGGCGAACTCGCGGTGGCCGGCGCCCGGCTGGGCGACCTGGCTCGGCTGGAACCGTACCTGCGGGAGGCCTCGCTGGTGCTGGACCGGCTCGGCAACCCGGCCCTGTGGAGCGCACCGCTGCACTGGACCGGGCTGCACGCCGCGATCCTCACCGAGCAGCCGGCCACCGCCGACGCGCACGTCACCGCCCTGCTCGCCGCGGCCGACCACAGCCGGTACGCCGCCGTGGTCGCCGCGGCCGCCACGATCTGGGTCGAGGTGCTGCGCGGCGTCGTGGACCCGGTCCGGGTCGAGGCCGCCGCGCGTGGGCTGCACGACGCCGGGTTGTGCTGGGACGCCGCCCGCCTCGCCGGGCAGGCTGCCATCCGCACCTCGGACCGACGGGCGATGACCACCCTGCTGGAGTGCGCCCGAGGGCTCCAGGCCCGGCCGGCCGCCCGGCCCGGCGGGGCGCCCGCCGGGGCGGACGACGGCTCGGCACCGGTCGCCGATGCCGTCACCGGTCCCACCCGTTACCGGCTCAGCGACCGCGAGCACGACGTCGCCGAGCTGGTGCTGGCCGGGTTGACCTACCGGGAGATCGGCGACCGGCTCTTCATCTCGGCGAAGACGGTGGAGCACCACGTGGCACGGATGCGGTCCCGGCTGGACTGCGCCAACCGGGCGGAGCTGCTGGCCCTGCTGCGCACCGTGGTCGCCGACCGGTCGAGCACCGCGGGCCGGCAGCCGTGGCCGCAACGGGACCCGCGGTGAACCAGCGGATGCGGCTGAAGCTGGGCGCGCTGGCGGCCGTGCTGCTGACCCTCTGGGCGTACGCGGCGGTGCTGACCGGCCGGGACGCCGCGGACCTGGTCCGGGTCCGGGCCCTGGCGGACACCCTGGGCCAGCCCACCGACCTGCTGATCCTCAATCTCCAACGGGAACGCCGGCTGACCGCCGAGACGATCGCCGGGGCCGGACGGACGCGGGCCGCGCTGGCCGAGGCGCGCGGCCGGACGGACGGCGCGGTCGCCCCGGTGCGCGCGTTCACCGAGGACCACGACCCCCGGCTGCTCACGGCCGGCGCGGTGCGGGACCGGGCCGATGAGCTGGTGCGGCAGTTGACCGGTTTGGCCACCCTCCGGTCCGAGGTGGACGGCGGGCGGCTCGACCGGCCCAGCGCGGTCGCCGGATACGACCGGCTGATCGACGCCGCCTTCGCGGTGTACGGCCCGGAGTGGGGCGGACGCGAGGACGAGCTGGCCGGCGAGACCCGGTCGGTCCTCGCGCTGGCCCGGGCCCGCGAGCTGCTCGCCCGGGAGGACACCCTGCTGGCCGCGGCCCTGGCCGGCGGCGGCATCGGTGACGACGACCGGCGCCACCTGGCCGAGCTGGTAGCCATTCAGCGGTACGCCCGGGCGGCGGCGGCCGCGGGGCTACCCGCCGCCGGACGGGACCAGCACCAGCGGCTGGTGGAGAGCCCGCGCTTCGCCGACCTGCTCCGGCTGGAGGACCGGCTGCTCCGGACACCGGGTGCCGACGTCACGACCGGGATCAGCGCGCAGAGCTGGCGGGCGACCGTCGACCCGGCCCTGAACGGACTGCGGGAGCTGGTGATCGCCACGGCACGCGACAGCGTCGAGCGGGCCGCTCCGGGCGCCGCGCTGGTGGTCACCCGGACGGGCGTGGTCGTGGGACTCGGGCTCATCGCGGTGCTCGTCGTGCTGGTCGGTTGGTCCCAAACCGTCCGCCGACTGGCCGGCGGGGTGGCGGGTTCCCCGCCGGTCGCGACCGCCACCGGCGAGCTGTTCCTGCGGCTGACCCGACGCAACCAGGCTCTGCTGCGCGACCAGCTCGCCCTGCTGGACGCGATGGAGCGGCGGGATCGGACGGCAGAGGAGACCGCCGACCTGTTCCGGCTCGACCATCTCGCCACCCGGATCCGGCGCAACGTGGAGAAGCTGGTCATCCTCGCGGGCGCGGCGCCGGCTCGCCGCTGGCGACGGCCGGTGCCCCTGCTCGACGTGGTCCGCGGGGCGGTCGCCGAGGTGCCGGACTACCAGCGGGTACTGGTCGCACCGCACTGGCCGTGGTCGCTCGCCGGGTCAGGCGTCGCGGACGTCGTTCACCTGCTGGCGGAGCTCATCGAGAACGCGGTGACCTGCTCGCCGGAGCACACCACCGTGCGGGTCGCCGGTGAGCCGGGGCCGCAGGGCTGCGCCGTGGTGATCCTCGACGACGGGCCCGGCCTGGACGCCGCCGCGCTGGCCGAGGCGAACGAACTGCTGGACGGGCCGCCCCCGGACGTGCCGCCCGCCGACCGGACCGGGCTGTATGTCGCCGCCCTGCTCGCCGCCCGTTGCGGCGCCCGGGTCTCGCTGCGTCCCGGCCCGCGCGGCGGAACCGCCGCAGTCGTGCTGCTCCCGCCCGGCCTGGTCACCGTGACCGCGCCCCCGGGCGGCACGGATGCCGGCGGCCCGGCG
>NZ_MUYZ01000484.1:0-3173 GCF_003013775.1 Micromonospora sp. MH33 | reverse complement strand
ACCGGGGCCCTCGGCGGGCACGTCGCCCGCGCCCTCGCCGCGGCCGGCGTCGACCATCTGCTGCTGGTCAGCCGGCGCGGCCCCGACGCGCCCGGCGCCGCCGGCCTGGTCGACGAGTTGACCGGGCACGGCACCCGGGTCACCGTCGCGGCCTGCGACGTCGCCGACCGGGACGCGCTGCGCGACCTGCTCGCGACGATCCCCGCCGACGCGCCACTGCGCACCGTCGTGCACACCGCGGCAGCACTTGACGACACCGTCGCCGACGCGCTCACCGTCGACCGGATGGCGACCGCCCTGCGGGCCAAGGTCGACGCGGCCCGCCACCTCGACGAGCTGACCCGCGACCACGACCTGTCGGCGTTCGTCCTGTTCTCCTCCCTCGCCGGCACCATGGCCGGGCCCGGCCAGGCCAACTACGCGCCCGGCAACGCGTGGCTCGACGCGCTCGCCCGGCGCCGCCGCGCCGACGGCCTGCCCGCCACCGCCATCGGCTGGGGCCTCTGGGCCGACGGCGGGGTCAGCGCCGGCGACGTCGAACGCCGGATGGCCCGCAGCGGCATCCGCGCCATGGACCCCGCGCGCGCCGTCCGCGCCCTCCACCGGGCGCTCGACCACGACGAGACCCACCTCGTCGTCGCCGATGTCGACTGGGACCGGGTGGCCGCCGCACCCGGCCGACGGCCGGACCCGCTGATCCGCGACCTGCTGACCGCACCGCCGGCCAGCGACACCGACCGGGCCAGCGCCGGTACCGCCCTGCGGCGGCGGCTCGCCGGTCTCGTCGAGGCCGAGCAGCTCGACGCCCTCCGCGAGCTGGTCCGCGCCGAGGTCGCCGCGGTCCTCGGCCACGGCGGCGCCGACCAGGTGCCACCCCGGCGCGCGTTCCGCGACCTGGGCTTCACCTCGTTGACCGCCGTCGAGCTGCGCAACCGGCTCGATGCCGCCACGGGGCTCACCCTGCCCGCCACGCTCGCCTTCGACCACCCCAACCCGGATGCCCTGGCCATCCACCTCCGCACCGAACTGCTCGGCGGGCAGGAGCGGCCCGAGACCGCAACCCCGGCGGTACGCCCCGTCGACGACGACCCGATCGTCATCGTGGGCATGGGCTGCCGCTTCCCCACCGGCGCCGGCTCACCGGCGGAGTTCTGGCGGCTCCTCGCCGACGGCGTCGACGCCATGGGCGACCTCCCGACCAACCGGCACTGGGACCTGACCGGGCTGCCGTCGTCCGTGACGCAGGGCGCCTTCCTCGACGACGCGGGCGCGTTCGACGCGCAGTTCTTCGGCATCTCGCCCCGCGAGGCCATCGCCATGGACCCGCAGCAGCGGCTGCTGCTGGAGACGTCCTGGGCGGCCATCGAGGACGCCCGGCTCGACCCGCTGACCCTGGCCGGCGGCCGGGTCGGCGTCTTCGCCGGTACCAACGGGCAGGACTTCGACCACCTCGTCCGGCGCGGCGGGGAACACCTCGCCGGGTACGGGGCCACCGGCGCCACCGCGAGCGTGCTGTCGGGTCGGGTGGCGTACGCCTTCGGGTTCGAGGGGCCCGCTGTGACCGTGGACACCGCCTGCTCGTCGTCGCTGGTGGCACTGCACCTGGCGGCCCAGTCGCTGCGTGCCGGCGAGTGTGACCTGGCCCTGGCCGGCGGTGTCACGGTGATGGCCACGCCGAGCGCATTCGAGGAGTTCGCCCGCCAGCGCGGGCTCTCCTCGGACGGGCGCTGCCGGTCGTTCGCGGACTCGGCCGACGGCACCGGCTGGGGCGAGGGCGTCGGCGTGCTGCTGGTGCAGCGCCTCTCCGACGCCCGGCGCGACGGCCGCCGGATCCTCGCCGTGCTGCGCGGTTCGGCGGTGAACCAGGATGGGGCGTCGAACGGGTTGACGGCGCCGAACGGTCCGGCGCAGCAGCGGGTGATCCGGTCGGCGTTGGCGGCGGCGCGGTTGTCGCCGGCGGATGTGGACGTGGTGGAGGCGCACGGTACCGGTACCACGTTGGGTGATCCGATCGAGGCGCAGGCGTTGCTGGCGACGTACGGGCGGGGGCGGGACGGGCACGAACCGCTGCTGCTGGGGTCGGTGAAGTCGAATCTCGGCCACACGCAGGCGGCGGCGGGTGTGGCGGGCGTGATCAAGATGGTGTTGGCGATGCGGCACGGCCTCGTGCCGCCGACGCTGCACGTGGACGCACCCTCGTCGAAGGTGGACTGGTCGTCGGGCGCGGTGCGTCTGGTGACCGAGAGCCAGGCGTGGCCGGCCGTGGAGCGGGCGCGTCGGGCGGCGGTGTCGTCGTTCGGTATCTCCGGCACGAACGCGCACGTGATCCTCGAAGCGCCGGAACCCGAGCCGGTGCCATCGGCGGATCCGGCCGTGGTCGATCTGCCGGCGGTGCCGATAGTGCCCGTGGTGCCGTGGCTGGTGTCGGCGCGGTCGGTGGAGGCCCTGGCGGGTCAGGCGGCGCGGCTGGCCGGGCACGTCCATGAGCAGGACGGCCTGTCTGCCGTCGACGTCGGCTGGTCCCTGGCGACCACGCGGGCGGCCCTGGAGCATCGGGCGGTGGTGGTCGCCGCGGGCCGGGACGGTCTGCTGGCGGGCCTGTCCGCGCTGGCCGGGGGCGGGACCGTCCCCGGCCTGATCACCGGCGCGGTCACCACGGGTCGGCGGGCGTTGCTGTTCACCGGTCAGGGTGCGCAGCGTCCCGGCATGGGCCGGGACCTGTATGGCCGGTTCCCGGTGTTCGCGGAGGCGTTCGATCGGGTGTGCGCCCTGTTCGAGGGCCGGCTCGACCGTCCGTTGCGGGAGGTGGTGTTCGCCGAGCCGGGCAGCGACCTGGCGGTGTTGCTGGACCAGACCGTCTATACGCAGGCGGGGTTGTTCGCGGTCGAGGTGGCCCTGCACGAGTTGCTGTCGTCGTGGGGTGTCACGGCCGATTATCTGGCCGGTCATTCGATCGGTGAGGTGACCGCTGCTCATGTGGCGGGGGTGTTGTCGCTGGAGGACGCGTGCGTCCTGGTGGCGGCGCGGGGTGCGTTGATGCAGGCGCTGCCGGCCGGTGGTGGGATGCTCGCCGTCGCCGCGTCGGAGGAACAGGTCCGGGATCTGCTGGGTAGCTCTGGCGCACTGCTGGATGTGGCGGCGGTGAACGGGCCGGGGTCGGTGGTGTTGTCGGG
>NZ_MUYZ01000483.1:0-3184 GCF_003013775.1 Micromonospora sp. MH33 | reverse complement strand
CGGGGTACGCGGCCTGCTGGCCGCCGGCCGCCCCGTCCCGGAGAAGCTGGCGCACGCTCTGGAGGTGGGCGGCGATCGGGCCCGCCGGGCGGCCGGGGTGCGGCCCGGCGAGGCGGGCGCGGTCGGCGCCTCGCCCGCAGCGACGGCCGCCTGGCTCGGTCACCCCGACCCCGGCCCCGCCCTGGACTACCTGTACGCGGTCGGCCGGCGCGGCCCGGTGCCCTGCGCCAGCCCGATCACCGTCTTCGAGCGTGCCTGGGTGCTCGGCATCCTGGCCCGGGCCGGGGTGCCGCTGACCTTTCCCGGGTCGTTGGTGGCCGAACTGCGGGCGGCCGTCGGGGTGTCCGGCGCGGCCACCGGACCCGGGCTGCCCGCCGACGCCGACACCACCTCGGTGACCCTCTACGCGCTCGCCCGGCTGAACCGGCCGCTCGACGTGTCCCGGCTCGACCGGTACGACACCGGCCGGCACTTCTGCACCTGGCCGGGGGAGGACGGGGCGTCGGTGACCACCAACGCGCACGTGCTCGACGCCCTCGGCCAGCACCCCGCCCACCCGGGCGTCGCGGCCACCGTGGACCGGGTCGCCGGCTGGCTGGTCGAGCGGCAGGAGCCGGACGGACGGTGGGGCGACCGCTGGCACGCGTCGGCGTACTACGCGACGTACTGCGTGCTGCTCGCGCTGGCCGACCACGCCCCCGGGGCCGCGGCGCGCGCCGCCGTCGACCGGGGGGTCGGCTGGCTGCTGGAGACCCAACGCGCGGACGGCTCCTGGGGGCGGTGGAGCGGCACCGCCGAGGAGACCGCGTACGCGGTGCTCGCGCTTGCCGGCGCCGGGCGGCCGGGGGACACCCGGGTCGCCGCGGCGCTCGTACGGGGACGGCGTCGACTGTCCGAGTGGGACGGACGCGCCGACGGGCCCGCGCTGTGGCACGACAAGGATCTCTACCGTCCGACGCTGATCGTGCGCGCCGCGGTGCTGGCCGCGTCGTGGTCCGCCGACGGCACAGCCACCCCGGCGACGACACCATGATCAGGATCGCTTGAATGGAGTTCACGACGGCTGCTAGCGTGCGCCGGAGTCGATCGGATTTCGGACCGATCGAATACTCGGCCAGGACGGTGTGATGGGTTCCCGCAGTACGAATCTCCGTACGAAGATCATCGCGCTGCTGGCGTCCCTGATCGCACTCTGGGCCTTCGCGGCCTGGGTCACCGTGCGCGACGGCTTCAACCTGCTCGGTGTGCAGGCGCTCAACGCGCGGGTCTTCGAGCCGAGCGACCCGCTGCTGCTCCAACTCCAGAACGAGCGGCGGCTGTCGCTGCTGTACCTGGGACAGTCCGACCCGGACCAGTTGCAGGAGCTGGTCGCGCAGCGGCAGCGCACCGACGACAGCGCCGCGGCGCTGTGGCACTCCGCGCAGGACTGGCGCACCGAGATCCCGGCCAGTGACGAGCTGGAGCAGCGGATCGCCGAGCTGAGGACCGAGATCGGGCAGCTCGGCGAGGTACGCGCCGAGGTCGGCCGCAAGACCATCGACCGGACCGCGACGCTGGCCGCGTACAACGAGGCGGTCGACGCCATCTTCGGGGTCTTCGACGCGCTCGGCGGTCTGGACGACGACGAGATCGCCCGGGACACCGCCGCGCTGATCGACCTGAACCGGGCCCGGGAGCTGCTGTCCCAGCAGGACGCGCTGCTGACCGGCGCGGTGGCGGCCAACCGGATGACCGTGGCCGAGCAGGCCGCCTTCGCCCGGCTGGTCGGCGCCCAGTGGTTCCTCGCCGACCGGACCGCCCGCGACCTGGCCCCGACCGACCGGGCCCGCTACCAGCAGATGACCGAGGGGGAGGCGTTCCAGCAGCTGCGCGCCCTGCAGGACCGGGTGATCGCGGCCAAGGGCAGCGACGTGCGCCCGCCGGTCACCGCGGCGGCCTGGCAGGCCGCCGCCAACCGGTCCATGGAGGACCTGCGCGGGGTGATCCTCGCCGGCGGCGAGGACATCGTGTCCCGGGCCACCCCGGTCGCCGTCGGCGTCATCCTCCGGCTGGTGCTCGCCGCCGGCCTCGGCCTGATCGCCGTCGTCGCCTCCGTCGTCGTGTCCATCACCACCGCCCGGGCACTGGTCCGGCAGCTCGAACGGCTGCGCGAGGCGGCGTTCCGGCTGGCGAACGAGCGGCTGCCCAGCGTGGTGGAGCGGTTGGGTCACGGCGAGGAGGTGGACGTCGCCCGCGAGGCGCCGCCGCTGCAGACCGGTGACGACGAGATCGGGCAGGTCGGCAAGGCGTTCAACGCCGTGCAGGAGACCGCCATCCGGACCGCCGTCGAGCAGGCCGAGCTGCGCCGCAACGTCCGCGAGGTCTTCCTCAGCCTGGCCCGGCGTACCCAGGCGCTGGTGCACCGCCAGCTCACCCTGCTCGACGCCATGGAGCGCCGGGAGCACGACGCCGAGGAGCTGGAGGACCTGTTCCGCGTCGACCACCTGGCCACCCGGATGCGGCGCAACGCGGAGAACCTGATCGTCCTCTCCGGCTCGACGCCGGGCCGGGCCTGGCGGCGCAACGTGCCGATGGTCGACGTGGTGCGCGGCGCGGTCGCCGAGGTCGAGGACTACACCCGGGTGACCGTACGGCCGCTCGGCCCGGTCTCGCTGACCGGCCGGGCCGTCGGCGACGTCATCCACCTGCTGGCCGAGTTGATCGAGAACGGCCTCTCCTTCTCGCCGCCGCACACCACCGTCGAGGTACGCGGCCAGATGGTGGCCAACGGCTTCGCCATCGAGATCGAGGACCGGGGCCTCGGCATGGGCGCCGAGGAACTGGCCGCCGCGAACCGGCGCATCGTGGACCGGTCCGAGCTGAACCTGGCCAACGCCGCCCGGCTCGGCCTCTTCGTGGTCAGCCGGCTCACCGAGCGGCACGGGGTGAAGGTGCAGCTCAAGGAGTCGGCGTACGGCGGGACGACGGCGGTGGTGCTGATCCCGCTCGAGCTGGTCACCCAGGACGGGCCGGACCCGAGCACCTCCGGCGGCTTCCCGGCCGGCGCCGGACAGCCCGCCCCGGCCACGCCCACCCCCAACGAATCGGAGGGCGCGGCGGCCCTCGCCGTCGACCGGCCGGCCGCCCCCGTGGCGGTGGCCGAGAGCGCCGGCGCGGCGGAGCCCGCCGAGGACGGCGCGGACCA
>NZ_MUYZ01000482.1:0-3187 GCF_003013775.1 Micromonospora sp. MH33 | reverse complement strand
CCGGCGGCCGTCGACCGGGTGCGGGCCGCCCTGGCCGAGGCCGTGCGGCCGTACGAGGGACCGGACGGGGTCCGGCTGCGCACCGCGGCCTGGCTGGTCACCGCGCGTCGACCCGGGTGAGCCCGGAGGTCGCCGCCGGCCTCCGCCGGGCCCGGCTCGCTCGGGGGAGCCGGGCCCGGCGGAGCCTAGGATCCTGGTGATGGCACCCAGAAGAGCGGCCGCGCTGCGGGGCGGCGAGCAGAGCCTGCGGGAGCACCTGATCGCCGCGGCCGGGCGGCTGGTGGCCCGGCGCGGCGTGGCCGGGCTGACCGTCCGCGACATCGCCCGTGAGGCCGGCGTCGCCGACGGGGTGCTCTACAACCACTTCGCCGACAAGGAGGAGCTGCTCGCGGCCGCGCTGCACGCGCACGTGCGGTCGGTCGAGGCGGCGCGGGAGGGGGCGGCCCCGCGGCCGGGCGAGGCGACCGTCGAGGCGAACCTGCGGGCGTACCTGGACCGGGCGCTGGCGCTGCACGCCGCGATCCTGCCGGCGTTCGCCGGGCTGACCACGCAGCCGAAGTTGCTGGCGCGCCTCGGCGAGCTGCCCGCCCCGCTCGGCGGCGGCCACGGGCTGCGCGGGGAACTGGCCGGCTACGTGCGCGCGGAGCAGCGGCTCGGCCGGATCGCACCGACCGTCCGCCCGGAGGCGGTGGCCACGCTGGTCGTGGGGGTCTGTCACGACCTGGTCCTCGGCCGGCTGCTCGACCCGGCCGGCCCACCACCGGAGCCCGCCCCGGACCTGGTGGACGCCCTGGTCGCCACCCTGCTGCACGGCGTCCTGCCGGCCTGAGCCGCGCGTCAGCGCAACCGGGGCAGCACCTCGCGCTCGTAGAGGTCGAACAGGCCCTGCCAGTGCGGGCCGGTGTTGGCCACGTAGATCTCGTCGAAGCCGGCCTTGGCGTACTTGTCGATCATCTCCAGGTGGGCGTCGGCATCCCGGCCGCAGACGAACGACTCCTTCATCATCTCCGGCGCGACCAGCTGGGCGGCCTGCTCGAAGTGGCGCGGCGACGGAAGCACCTGGGACAGCTCCCCCGGCACGCCGGCGTTGGGCCACCGCTCGTACGCGATCCGCACGCCCTCCTCCTCGCTGTCGGCGTACGCGGCCTTGAAGCCGGCCTGGCAGGGCTTGTCGCCGCCGCCGGAGTCGCGGAACCGGCGGACCATGTCGGCGTCGGGCATGGTGCTGACGTAGCCGTCACCGATCCGGGCGGCCAGCTCGATCGACTTCGGGCCGAAGCCGGAGACGTAGATCGGCGGGGGAGTGTCGGGGCGGGTGTAGATTCGCGCGTGCTCCACGGTGTAGTGCTTGCCGTGGTGGTTGACGAAGTCGCCGGTCCACAGGGCCCGGATCACCTCGACCGCCTCCTCGAGCATCTCCAGCCGGATGTCGGCCTGCGGCCACGGGTCGCCGAAGATGTGCTCGTTGAGCGCCTCGCCGCTGCCCACCCCGAGCACGAATCGCCCGTCGTGCAGCACCGCGCTGGTGGCCGCGGCCTGCGCGATCACGGCGGGGTGGATGCGGACGGTCGGGCAGGTGACGGCGGTGGTCACCGGCAGCCGGCAGACCTGGCTGAGCGCCCCGATGGTCGACCAGACGAAGGGGCTCTGGCCCTGCGCGTCGACCCAGGGGTGGTAATGGTCGGAGATCCACAGTGCCTCGAAGCCGGCCCGCTCGGCGCCGCGCGCCTGCTCCAGCAGCTCCGCCGGGGTGTACTCCTCACTGGACAGGAAGTAGCCGATCCTCATCGTTCCCCCTCGCCGCGTCCGGGTGCCGGGCGCACCCGGGGACAACGACAGCCCTACCCCGGGGAGACGGGGTCCGAACGCGACGGCCTACCGGCGGAACATCGCCCGGATGGCGATCAGCAGGAACAGGCCGCCGACCACCAGGCCGAGCAGGCGTACGCCGGGGATGTCCGCGGCGCTGGTGGCGTCGGCGAGCAGCGCGGGATGCATGGTCGCACTCTCCCACGGGCCGGTCGGCGGTGCCAGCCGCTAACAGTAAGGATTGTTGACTATTTCGGGACGCGGTGTGACCATGTCAGCACCGCCGGGGCGGCGGGCCGTGGGGAAGACGGGGGTACGACAGCGCATGAGCGAGCGGATCGTGGGAGCGACCGGAGACCTGGCGGCCCTGGCCGCCGCCGTCCTGCAACCCGGGTTCGTCGGCACCACACCGCCGCCGTGGATCTGCCGCTGGCTCGGCGAGGGTCTCGGGTCGGTGGTCCTCTTCGCCCGCAACGTCGTCGACCACGAGCAGGTCGCCGAGCTGACCGCGAACCTGCGCGCCGAGCGGCCCGACGTGATCGTGGCCATCGACGAGGAGGCCGGCGACGTCACCCGGATCGAGTCGGCCCGGGGCAGCTCCCGGCCCGGCAACTTCGCCCTCGGCGCCGTCGACGATCCGGCGCTGACCGAGGAGGTGGCTCGCGACCTGGGCGCCGAGCTGGCCGCGGTGGGCGTGACGCTGAACTACGCCCCGGACGCCGACGTCAACTCGAACCCGGCGAACCCGGTGATCGGGGTCCGCTCGTTCGGCGCCGACCCGGCCCTGGTCGCCCGGCACACCGCCGCCTGGGTCCGCGGCCTGCAGGCCGGTGGCGTCGCCGCCTGCGCCAAGCACTTCCCCGGGCACGGCGACACCCGGGTCGACTCCCACCACGACCTGCCCCGCATCGGCGGCGACCGGGCCCGGCTGGACGCGGTCGAGCTGGCCCCGTTCCGGGCCGCGGTGACGGCCGGGGCGCAGGCGGTGATGACCGGGCACCTGCTGGTGCCGGCGCTGGACCCGGAGCTGCCGGCCACGCTCAGCCCGCGCATCCTGGGCCGCCTGCTCCGCGAGGAGATGGGCTTCGGTGGCGTGGTGGTGACCGACGCGGTGGAGATGCGCGCCGTCGCCGACCGGTACGGCTTCGCCGGAGCGGCGGTCCGCGCGCTCGCCGCCGGGGCGGACGCGATCTGCGTGGGCGGGGAGCGGGCCACCGAGGCCGACGCCCGCGAGCTGCGGGACGCCATCGTGGCCGCGGTGGTGTCCGGGGACCTGCCGGAGGAGCGGCTGGCCGAGGCGGCGAAGCGGGTCGAACAGCTGGCCGCCTGGACGGTCGCCGCCCGGTCCGGCCGGTCCGGCGCCCGGCCCGGCGACGCC
>NZ_MUYZ01000481.1:0-3196 GCF_003013775.1 Micromonospora sp. MH33 | reverse complement strand
CGCCCGCCGGACGGCTCGCCGAACGGCCGGCGGCCGGACCACTCGCCCCGGCTGGTCAGCGGGCGCAGCTCCACCCGGACGCCGGCCCGGGCCAGCCGGGCCCAGGAGCGGCCGACCGGGGAGGCGTCGAAGCCGGTCGCCGCGGCGGGGGAGTCCCACACCACGAGGGCGGCCCACCGGGTCAGGTCGGTGTCGCCGGGACCGAAGCCGGTGCCGGTCCCGGTGCCGAGCAGCTTGGCGAACCGGACGCCGGGCATCCGGCGCAGCCGCGCCGGGTGGGTCGCCATCCGGGCCAGCGCCCGGGGGACGGCCGTCCGGGGGATCCGCCACACGTGCAGCGTGACGAGTTCGGGAGTCACGCCACCTCGGTCGGGGTGCCGGAGGTGAGTCGCAGCAGCTCCGCGTACGTGGTGGGGAAGACCGCCTGCGGCACGCCGCCGGCCGCCCACACCTCGTCATACGTCGCCAGCGCGGTGTCCACGAGGGTGCGCAGCGGCTGCGGGTGGCCGACCGGGGCGACCCCGCCGATCACCTGCCCGGTGTGCCGCTTGACGAACTCCGGGGTGGCCCGGCGCAGGTGGGTGACGCCGAGGGACGCGGCCAGCCCGGCGGTGTCCACCCGGTGCGCGCCGGAGGTGAGCACCAGCAGCGGCGCGTCGTCGGCGTCGAAGACGAGCGAGTTGGCGATGGCGCCGACTCCGACGCCGAGCGCCTGGGCCGCCGCGGCGGCGGTGTGCACGGCCTCGGGCAGCAGGCGGACCTGGCTCGGGCCGCCGGAACCGTCCCGCGCGCCCGCGTCGTCGAGCGCCCGCTGCACCGCCTGCACGTTCGGGTGTGGCTGCATGCCCTCATTCTCCCCACCCGTCCACCCCCGCTGGCACGCCCCCGCCCCACCCCCGGTGCGTCGATCATGAAGTTGTTGTCGCGACGCGCCGGTGGCTGGCCGACAACTTCATGGTCGACGGGTCGCGCGGGTGGCGATGAGCGCCTCGATGCCGTCGAGGATCCGGGCCAGGCCGAAGTCGAGGGCCTGGTCGGGGGTGTTCGGGTCGATGTCGCGCAGGGCGGCGTCGAGCGCGGGGAACCGCTCCTCCCGGCCACGGACCAGGACGTCGAAGGCGGCCTCCCGGCTCCCGCCGGGAGCGTCGTCCGGTGCCGCGTGCTGGGCCAGGTTGCGGGCGTGCCCGACCAGGAGCACCGCGACGTCGAGCTGCTCGGCGCCGGTCAGCCCGGTGCTGGCGAGGGCGGCGACCACCCGTTCCAGCCAGGCCAGCTCGTTCGGGCCGGGCACCCGGGGGCCGACGGTCGCCGCCTGGGCCCACGGGTGCCGGCGGAACCGGTCGAACAGTTGCCGGGTCCAGTCGTCGAGCCGGCCGCGCCAGTCGGCGTCGGCCGGCGGTGCGGGCGGCTCGCCGACCGCCGCCTCCAGCATCAGCGCCACCAGTTCGGCGCGGCCGGGCACGTAGCGGTAGAGCGCCATCTTGGTGACGTCCAGCGACTCGGCGACCCGCTGCATGGTCAGCCCGTCGAGCCCGTCGGCGTCGGCGATGGTGATGCCGGCCCGGGCGATCGCGGCCAGCGTGAGGGTGGGCCGTGGCCCGCGCCGGGGGCCGGGCGGGGTGCCCCACAGCAGCTCGTACAGCCGGCGTTGGTCGAGGCCACCGGTCTCCACGGTCACCCCCCTTGTTCTCGGATCGAAACTGTGTCTACAGTACTCTGTATCCGAGGGACACAGTTTAGAACGGGGGAAGACATGCCCACTCCACTGCGCGGTTTCCGCGTGCTCGTCTCCGGCGCCGGGGTGGCCGGCCCGGCGGTGGCCTGGTGGCTGGCCCGGCACGGGGCCGAGGTCACCGTCGTCGAGGCCGCTCCCGCACTGCGGACCAGCGGCTTCGCGGTCGACTTCCGCGGGCCGACCCACCTCGGCGTGCTCGCCGCCATGGGCGTCCTCGACGAGCTGCGCGCGGTGCAGACCCACGCCGGCGCGATGAGCCGGGTGGACGAGCACGACCGGGAGGTCTTCCGGCTGCCGGCCGAGTTCGCCGGCGGCGAGCTGGAGGTCCGCCGCCGGGACCTGTCCCGGATCCTCCACGAGCACGGCGCCGACCGGGTCGGATACCTGTTCGGCGACCGGATCACGGCGCTCACCGAGACCGCCGACGGGATGCGGGTCGACCTCGCCCGGGGCGCCTCCCGCACCGTCGACCTGGTGGTCGGGGCGGACGGGCTGCACTCCGGGGTGCGCCGGCTGGCGTTCGGGCCGGAGTCGGCGTACGTCACCCACCTCGGCTACCACCTGGCCGGCTGGGACCTGCCCAACGACCTCGGGGCGGGCCCGGTCCCGCGGCAGTACAACGTGCCCGGCCGGATGGCCAGCGTGGCCGCCGACCAGCGCGAGCCGGACCGGGCCACCGCCCTGGTGGTGTTCGCCTCGCCCCGCCAGGACCACGACCGGCTCGACCTCGACCGGCAGAAGGCGCTGGTCGCCGACGCCTTCGCCGGGCTGGGCTGGCACGTGCCCCGGCTGCTGGCCGGCCTGCGGGACGCGCCCGAGCTCTACTTCGACGCGATCGCCCGGGTCAGCGTGCCCCGCTGGCACGCCGGCCGGGCGGTGCTGCTCGGCGACGCGGCCTGGGGGGTGACCCTCGGCGGGATGGGGGTGGGCACGGGCCTGGTCGGGGCGTACGTGCTCGCCGGCGAGCTGGCCCTGGCCGGGGGCGACCACCGGGTGGCGCTGCCCGCGTACGAGCGGCGGATGCGGGCCTACGCCGGCCGCTGGCAGCGCGGCGCCAGCCCCGGCCACTTCCTCGCCCCGGCCACCGGCTGGGGGCTGTGGCTGCGCGACCGGCTGCTGGCCACCCGCCCGGTCCAGTCGCTGCTGGTGCGTAGCACCGGGTCGCTGGCCACCGAGGCCGACCTGCCCGACTACGCGGCGCGGGTCTGAGCCGCCGCTCGGGAGCCGGGCCAGTTCGGGGTGGCCCGGACCCGACCGGCGGCGTCCACCAGCAGGGCCGCGTACCCGTCCAGGGCGGCCAGCCAGTCCAGCGCGTCCGCGCCGCGGGCGACGGCCGCGGTGGCGTACACGTCGGCCCAGAGCAGCTCGGGGCCGACCACGGTGACCGACCGGACGGCCTCGGCCGGCCGGCCGGCGCGTGGGTCGGTGATGTGCGCGCCGCGCCGCGCGGTGCCCGACGTG
>NZ_MUYZ01000480.1:0-3224 GCF_003013775.1 Micromonospora sp. MH33 | reverse complement strand
CGACGTGGACGCGGCCGGCGAGTCGGTCGACGTGCTGGCCGGCGGCGGGCCGACCACGCTGCTGCGCGCGCCCCGCGTGCCGACCCGGCACAACCACGGCACCGGCTGCTCGTTCTCGGCGGCGATCACCGTCCGGCTCGCGGCCGGCGACCCGGTGCCGGTCGCGGTGGCCGCCGCCAAGGAGTACGTGACCCGCGCGCTGACCGGCGCGCGGCACTGGGAGCTGGGCGCGGGACGCGGCCCGCTGGACCACTTCGGCTGGTCCGCTTGAGCGACAGGGAGGCTGTCATGCACGCACGTCGCAAGGTCTACGTCGAGGGGTCACGCCCGAACATCCGGGTGCCGTTCGCCGAGGTGGAGCTGACCGGGGACAACCCGCCGGTCCGGCTCTACGACACCGCCGGCCCCGGCTCGGACCCGGCGGTGGGGTTGCCGCCGCTGCGCGGCCCGTGGATCGCCGAGCGCGGGGACGTCGCTCCGGTACGGGGCGCCGGCACGCCGCTGGCCGGCGTCGAGGGCAGGCGGCCGACGCAGCTCGCGTACGCCCGGGCCGGGATCGTCACGCCGGAGATGGAGTTCGTGGCGATCCGGGAGGGGGTCGCGCCGGAGTTCGTCCGGGACGAGATCGCGGCCGGGCGGGCGGTGCTGCCGCTCAACGTCAACCACCCGGAGTGCGAGCCGGCGATCATCGGCAAGGCATTCCTGGTCAAGGTGAACGCCAACATCGGCACCTCGGCGGTGACCTCCTCCGTCGCCGAGGAGGTGGAGAAGCTGACCTGGGCCACCCGGTGGGGCGCGGACACCGTGATGGACCTGTCCACCGGCAAGCGGATCCACGAGACCCGCGAGGCGATCGTGCGGAACTCGCCGGTGCCGATCGGGACCGTGCCGATCTACCAGGCCCTGGAGAAGGTCGGCGGCGACCCGGTGAAGCTGAGCTGGGAGGTGTTCCGCGAGACGGTGGTCGAGCAGGCCGAGCAGGGCGTCGACTACATGACGGTGCACGCCGGGGTGCTGCTGTCGTACGTGCCGCTCGCGGTGGCCCGGGTCACCGGGATCGTCTCCCGCGGTGGCTCGATCATGGCGGCCTGGTGCCTGGCGCACCACGAGGAGAACTTCCTCTACACCCATTTCGAGGAGCTGTGCGCGCTGCTCGCGAGGTACGACGTGACGTTCTCGCTCGGCGACGGGCTGCGGCCGGGGTCGATCGCGGACGCCAACGACGAGGCGCAGTTCGCCGAGCTGCGTACGCTGGGCGAGCTGACGAAGGTCGCCTGGGCGCACGACGTGCAGGTGATGATCGAGGGCCCCGGGCACGTGCCGATGCACAAGATCAAGGAGAACGTGGACCTCCAGCAGGAGTGGTGCCACGAGGCCCCCTTCTACACGCTCGGGCCGCTGACCACCGACATCGCGCCCGCGTACGACCACATCACCTCGGCCATCGGCGCCGCGATGATCGGCATGTTCGGCACCGCGATGCTCTGCTACGTCACCCCGAAGGAGCACCTCGGCCTGCCCGACCGGGACGACGTGAAGGCGGGCGTGATCGCCTACAAGATCGCGGCGCACGCGGCCGACCTGGCCAAGGGACACCCGGGGGCGCAGGCCTGGGACGACGCGCTCTCCAAGGCGCGGTTCGAGTTCCGCTGGGAGGACCAGTTCAACCTGGCGCTGGACCCGGAGACCGCCCGGTCGTACCACGACGCGACGCTGCCGGCCGAGCCCGCGAAGACCGCCCACTTCTGCTCGATGTGCGGCCCGAAGTTCTGCTCCATGAAGATCACCCAGGAGCTGAAGGAGTACGCGGCGCGCGGCATGCAGGACAAGTCGGCGGAGTTCGTGGCCGGCGGCTCCCGCGTCTACCTGCCGCTGGCCTGAGTACCGCCGGGGGCCGGGCCGCTGGTCGACCCGGCCCCCGCACGCTCAGTCGCGGTGGTGCCGCCCGGTACGCAGGGACCGGGCATCGTCGGCGTTGTCGTCCGAGGCGAGGCCGGCGACCCAGTCGACGTACTCCTCGTCCTGCCTCGCGAGCGGCTCGGACTCGCGGTCGACCTCGCCCGGCTCGCCGCCCTTGCCGCGGTTACGCCGGAACAGGCCGCGCCGGCCCTTGGACTTCCCGCCGGCCGCCTCGGGGGCCGCGTCGGCCTCGGACACGTCGGTGTGCCAGCCGCCCGAGGCAGTCTCCGCGTCCTGCTCGTCCCGGACCGGAAGGATTCGGCCCGTGGTCTCCGGGGCGGGGCCGGTGTGGCGGGTCGTCTCCGGGACGGGGCCGGTGTGGCCGGTCGTCTCCCGGGCGGGGCCGGTGTGGCCGGTGGCCTCCGGGCCGGTGGTTTCCGGGGCCCGGTCGGTGGGCGGCGGGGTGGTCGGGCCGGCGGGTCGGGCGTTGGCGAGGGCGTCCCAGCCGGTGCTCCGGCCCAGGTCGGGCAGGGCCCGGTGCCTGGGGCGCGGCGCCGGCTCCGGCCGGGTGGCCTGGGAGGTCCCGGCGCCGTCGGGGGTTCCGGTGCCGTCGGGGTCACCGTCCCCGCCGGCGGTCGGGCTGCCGGGCTCGGTGGCCCCGATACCGCCGCGCGGGGTGACCGGCCAGTTCGTGGCGGGGGCGATCGGCCAGGCCGGCCGCACGTTGCCGGGGCTCACGTCCTCGAAGATCGGGACCCGCGGCCGGGGCGACGCCGGGGGCTCGGGCAGGTCGGCCGGCGCCGGCTCCGGGATGAAGAAGAAGTTCCGTCGCTCGCCGACCGTCGGCGTGCTGGCGCCGGTCGGATCGCCCGCCGGGTCGGCGACCGGTGCCGGGGCGGCCGCCTCCGGCGCTTCGGGTGGGTCCGTTACCCGCATGTCGCCCGCCGGCTCGGCGCCGGTCGACGAGGTGTGGGCAGCGGCGGCGGCCGGCGTGCTTCCGGCCGGCTCGAAGGTGCTGGCCGGCTCGAAGGTGCTGGCCGGCGTGGTGGCGGATTCGGCGGTGCTGGCTGGCGTGGTGGCGGATTCGGCGGTGCTGGCTGGCGTGGTGGCGGATTCGGCGGTGCTGGCCGGCGTGGTGGCGGATTCGGCGGTGCTGGCCGGTGTGGTGGTGGTCGGCTCGGTGGCGCTGGCCGGTGTGGTGGTCGTCGGCTCGGCGGGGGGCTGGTCCGTGGCGCTCCGGCTGGTGCGCGGCTTGCGGGTGCGCTTGGCCCGGCCGACCGGAGCCGGTGCGGCCGCCGCGGCCCCGCCGGCCTCGGCCGCCGCGG
>NZ_MUYZ01000048.1:0-32847 GCF_003013775.1 Micromonospora sp. MH33 | reverse complement strand
CGGGCCGGCGCTCGACGCCGGACGGCGCGTCGGTGGCCCGCCGTTCGACCGGCCGGCCACCACCGGGCGGCGCGGCGGCGGGCCGGCGCTCGACCAGCACGTCCACCTGCGCGCCGGTGAGTGCCACGGTGACGGCCCGGGTGAACCGCAGCTCGCAGCCGGTCAGGGTGATCTCCAGGCCGGCGGCGTGCTCGGGGTTGCCGACGAGCCGGTTGGCCAGCCGCAGGGCGGCCGGGTCGAGCGCGCCCGAGCGGGGCACGCCGAGGTGGGCCCAGCCGGGGCGGCCCTGGTCCTGCACGGTGGTGAGGGCACCGGCCCGGAGCACCTCGATCACGCGTCCACCAGCCGGACGCGGGTGCCCGGGGTGAGCCGGGCCGGTGGGTCGGCGTGCACGTCGAAGAGGACCAGGTCGGTCCGGCCGACCAGCAGCCAGCCGCCGGGCGAGGCGGTCGGGTAGATCCCGGCGTACGGGCCGGCCAGCGCGACGGAGCCGGCCGGCACCCGGGTACGCGGGGTGGCGAGCCGGGGCACGGCCAGCTCGGCCGGCAACCCGGTGAGGTACGCGAACCCCGGCGCGAAGCCGCAGAACGCCACCCGGAACTCGGTCCGCCGCAGCCGCTCCACCACGGCGGGCACGTCGACGCCCCAGTGCTCGGCGACGGCGGGCAGGTCGGCGCCGTCGTACACCGTGGGGACCCGGACCTCGGCGGCGCCGGTGGCGGCGGCGGCGCCTTCCGGGGTCCACCCGGCGATCCGCGTGGCGGCCGCCGCCGGGTCCGGTACGCCGTCGACCAGCACGGTGGCCGCCGCCGGGACGATCTCGACGGCGTTCAGCTCGCCCGCGGCGCGGCGGCGCCACAGCTCGGCCCGCCACGCCTCGACCTGCTCGGGGCCGTCGCAGTCGAGCAGCAGGGCGTGCGCGCCGACGGGCCGGATCCGCATTCCGCCATCCTCGCGTCAGCGGCCGTGACGGTCCACACTACTTGCAAGTAACCTACGGTGTCGTAACCTAATGAGCGTGACCACCTCCGCACCGCTCCGGCTCAAGCCGGTCGACATCGGGAAGCCCCGGATGCGCGGCTGGCTGCACACCTACGCGTTCTTCGCCGCGGTCGTCTGCGGCATCGTGCTGTGCTCCATCGCCGCTGCCCGTCCCGGGTGGGCCCCGCTGGTGAGCTGCCTGATCTACAGCCTCACCGTGTGCGGTCTCTTCGGCACCAGCGCGCTCTACCACCGCCGGGTCTGGTCGGAGCGGGGCTACCAGATCATGCGCCGGATGGACCACTCGATGATCTTCCTGTTCATCGCCGGCACCTACACGCCGTTCTGCGCCCTGCTGCTGGACGCCCGGCACGCCACGATCATGCTCAGCCTGGTGTGGGGTGGCGCGCTGGCCGGGGTGGCGGTCAAGCTGATCTGGCCGCATGCGCCGCGCTGGGTCTCCGCCCCGCTCTACCTGGCGCTCGGCTGGGTCGCGGTGGCGATGCTGCCGGAGATCCTGCACGTCGGCGGGGTCACCGCCCTGGTACTGCTGAGCGTCGGCGGGGCGATCTACAGCGTGGGTGCCATCTTCTACGCGCTGCGCCGGCCGAACCCGTGGCCCACCGTCTTCGGCCACCACGAGTTCTTCCACGCCTGCACCCTGCTCGCCGCGATCTGCCACCACATCGCGATCTACTTCGCGCTGTTCGCCTGAGCGCCGCTCGGTACGGAAAGAGCGCGAGGGCCCCGCGCCGTTGCGGGGCCCTCGACGTTCGCGGTGCGGATCAGGCGGGGTAGCCCGAGCCCGGCCGGCGCACCTCGCGGTACTCCTCGCGCACGACCCGGTCGTCCTGCACCGGCACGACCGGCTCGGCCACGACGCGCTCGCGCACCGGGGCGGCCACCACCCGGCGGCGGCTGTTCCAGAAGTAGAGCGTGGTGAGCAGGCCCGCCACACCGGCGAACATGAGCACCCAACCCACCACGTTCAGGTTCAGCCACCCCAGGTTGGCGTCGATGGCGAACGCGAAGATCGCGCCGAGCGCGATCAGGAAGATGCTGGCACCGATGCCCATGACGTCGCCTCCTTGGCGTCCTGCTGGCGTTTCCTGCCCGCCGCGGCCATGGATGAGGTAGCGGCACACATCGACATACCCAGGCGCTCGGATCGCCAATCAGGCAAGCTGAGCGCATGACCGACGGCAGGAACCAGCAGCGGACGTTGGTGCTGCTGCGACACGCCAAGGCCGAGCAGTCCCCGGAGGGCCCGGACGAGGAACGGCCGCTGACCGCACGCGGGCACGCCGACGCGGCGGCGGCCGGCGCCTGGCTGGCCCGGCACGCGCTCCTTCCCGACGTGGTGCTCTGCTCGACCACCCGGCGGACCAGGCAGACCTGGCACGGGGTGGCGCTGGGCGCGACGGGATCCCCGCCGGAGGGGGGCCCGACGGGGCCGGTACCGGCGGTGCGCTACGAGCCGGCCGCGTACGAGGCGCACCCGGACGGGCTGCTGGAACTGGTCCGGGGGGTGGACCCGGAGGCCCGCTATGTGCTGCTGATCGCCCACAATCCGGGCATCTCGCTGCTCTCCGCGCTGCTCGACCCCGAGCGGGCGGATCCGGACGGCCTGCGCACCACCGACCTGGTCGTACACCGGCCCACCACCCGATGGGCCGAGCTCGGGCCGGGCGGAGCGCCCATCACCTCCCGGCACACCGCACGCGGCTGAGCCCACCCGGGCGGGTGGGCTCAGCCGGTCAGGACGGCGGGGCGGTGGGCGGCGGCGGGTCCGGCGGCGGGGGCATCATCGCGGTCGGGTGGGAAAGCCGGTTCTCCTCCACGATGAGCGTCCGTGCCCGCTTGCGCCGGTCCTGCCAGAACCAGAGTGTGGTGAGCAACACGCCCAGCCCGGCCAGGATGAACACCCAGCCGACCGCGCGCAGGTCGATCCACCAGACGTTGGCCCGGATGGCGAAGGTCATGATCGCGCCGAGCGCGATGAGAAAGATGGCGCTGCCAATGCCCATGTGCGCTGCACTCCCCCGTGCGGTGGCCCTTGGGCGTGCCCTGTCGTCGTCCGCGACGGTTACCCGCCAGGCGGCCGGCCTACCGGCCGGGGGAGGAAAACACGGCGGCGGCCGGCGAGCTGTCCGCTCGCCGGCCGCCGGTCGGTCGTCAGGGTCGAATCACCCCGCCGGGGATCAGAACGCCTCCTCCGGGAGGTCCATGATCTCCAGGTCGGCGCCCTCGATGATCCGCCGGTCGGCGCCGATGCGGGGCAGCACCTCGCGGGCGAAGAACCGGGCGGCGGCCACCTTGCCGGTGTAGAACGCCTTGTCGCTCGCGGAGACCTCGCCACCGAGGGCCTTCAGCGCCACGTCCGCCTGCTTCTGGAGCAGCCAGCCGACCACCAGGTCGCCGACCGCCAGCAGGAACCGGCGGCTGCTCAGGCCGACCTTGTAGAGGGCGCGGGCGTCGCCGCCCTGGGCCTCGGTCAGCCAGCCCATCATCACGCCGAGGATGTTCTGGATCTCGCCGAGCGCCTTGCCGAGCGCCTGCCGCTCCTCCTTGAGCTGGCCGTTACCGGCCTCGGAGGCGATGAACTCCTGGATCTCGCCGGCGACCGCCATGAGCGCCTTGCCGTTGTCCCGGACGATCTTCCGGAAGATCAGGTCGAGGCTCTGGATCGCCGTGGTGCCCTCGTAGAGGGTGTCGATCTTGGCGTCCCGGACGTACTGCTCCAGCGGGTAGTCCTGGAGGAAGCCGGAGCCGCCGAAGGTCTGCAGCGACTCGTGGCCGAGCAGCTCGTACGCCCGCTCCGAGCCGACGCCCTTGACCAGCGGGAGCAGCAGGTCGTTGACCCGCTTGGCCAGCTTGGTGGCCTTCTCGTCGCCGGCCGCCTCGGCGACCGCCACCCTGTCCTGCCAGGTGGCCGTGTAGCAGACCAGCGCGCGCAGGCCCTCGGCGTACGACTTCTGCATGAGCAGCGAGCGCCGCACGTCCGGGTGGTGGGTGATCGTCACCCGGGGGGCGGTCTTGTCGGTCTGCTGGACCAGGTCGGCGCCCTGCACCCGGTTCTTGGCGTACTCCAGCGCGTTCAGGTAGCCGGTCGAGAGGGTGGCGATCGCCTTGGTGCCGACCATCATCCGGGCGTACTCGATGATCATGAACATCTGCCGGATGCCGTCGTGCTTCTCGCCGAGCAGCCAACCCTTGGCCGGCACGCCGTGCTCGCCGAAGGTCACCTCGCAGGTGTTGGAGACCTTCAGGCCCATCTTGTGCTCGACGTTGGTGGCGAAGACGCCGTTGCGCTCGCCCAGCTCGCCGGTCTCCTCGTCGAAGTGGAGCTTCGGCACGACGAAGAGGGACAGGCCCTTGGTGCCGGGGCCGCCGACGCCCTCGACGCCGACCGGGCGGGCCAGCACGTAGTGGACGATGTTGTCGGTCAGGTCGTGCTCGCCCGAGGTGATGAAGCGCTTGACGCCCTCGATGTGCCACGAGCCGTCGGGCTGCTGGATCGCCCGGGTACGGCCGGCGCCCACGTCCGAGCCGGCGTCCGGCTCGGTCAGCACCATGGTCGAGCCCCACTGCTTCTCGATGAAGAGCCGGGCCCACTTCTTCTGCTGCTCGGTGCCCTCGACGTGCAGCACGTGCGCGAAGGACGGGCCGGAGGCGTACATCCAGATCGGGGCGTTGGCGCCGAGCACCAGCTCGGCGAGCGACCACCAGAGGGCGCGCGGGGCGTTGGTGCCGCCGAGGGCCTCCGGCAGGTCCAGCCGCCAGAACTCCGAGTCCATGAACGCCTGGTACGACTTCTTGAACGACTCCGGCAGCGGCGCGGTGTGCGTCGCGGGGTCGAAGACCGGCGGGTTGCGGTCGCTGTCCGAGTAGCTGGCGGCCAGGTCCTCGCGGGCCAGGCGGTCGACCTCGGAGAGGAAGCTACGGGCGGTGTCGACGTCCAGGTCCGTGTACGGCTCCTGGCCGAACGTCCGGTCCGCCCCGAAGACCTCGAAGAGGTTGAACTCGAGGTCCCGAAGGTTGCTCTTGTAGTGGGTCATGCTCGCTGGCCCCGCTTCCGGACAGGTGTTACCGATCAGTAACTCCAGACTGTATTACTCGTCGGTAGCCAACGACAAGCCGATCTCGGAAGTGACAGCGATTACACACTTCCCGTTCACCCGATGGACTGACCGTCGGCTCAGCTCTCGGCCGCGCCGACCTCCCAGCTCGGCACGGGCGCGGCGGCGGCGCTGCGCGGCCCGGTGTACTCCATCAGGACCAGCGCGATGTCGTCGTCGAGCCGGCCGTGCACCCACTCCACCAGGGCGGTCTCCAGCGAGGCGAGACCGTCGGCGACGGTGCCGTGGCCGAGCAGCCGCCAGGCCCGGTCGGCGGTCGGGAAGAACTCCCCGTCCCGGCGCGCCTCGCCCAGCCCGTCCGTGAAGAGCAGCAGCCGGTCGCCCGGCTCCAGCCGCTCGACCCGCGGCCGGACCACCGGCATGAAGCCGAGCGGCGGCGCGGGCGCCGGCGGTTCCAGCGGGATCACCGCGCCCCGGCGCAGCAGCAGCGGCGGCGGGTGGCCGCAGTTGACGATGGTGAGGGTGCCGCCCCGCTCCTCGACCAGCGCGGCGGTGACGAAGTCCTCGTCGCCCACGTTGCGGGCCACCGCCCGGTCCAGGTCGGTCACCACCGCGCGCAGGTCCGCCCGCTCGTACGCCACGTGCCGGTAGGAGCCGAGCACGATGCTGGCCAGCCGGACCGCGTCCAGCCCCTTGCCGCGCACGTCACCGATGATCATGCGGACGCCGTACGGGGTGTCCATCGCCTCGTAGAGGTCGCCGCCGATCTCCGCGGTCGCCGTGGAGGAGATGTAGCGGGCGGCCACCGCCAGGGTGCCGACCTGCGGGCCCAGCGACCGGAGTACCGCCTGCTGGGCGACCGAGGCCAGCCGGGACAGCTCCGCGATCCGCTCGGACTGGCGCTGGCGTACCGCCGCCACGGCGCCGGCGATCGCGGTGGCCAGCGCGATGCCGGCCACGTTGACCGCGGTGACCAGCGACATGGTCTGCTCGGCGAGAGCGAACGCGGCCCCGATCCCGGTGGCGAGCAGGCCCACCCCGAGCACCACCCGCCAGGACGCGAGCGCGGCGGCGAGGAACGGGGCGGCCACCATCAGCGCGACGTAGTGCGCGGGACGGCCGTCGGCCAGCTCCACGGCGGAGACGATCGCGAGCAGCGCGAGGGCCGCGCCGAGGCCGGCGCGGGATCCGGGGCTCAGCGGGCCGCGGCCCGACTGGAAGGGTTGCGTGCGTACACCGGACAGCATGCCTGATGGACGTGAACGGGTGAATGAACCTGGCCCGTCGTCCGAGGATGTTCTGCCCGGCCGGATCCCGCCGCCGACCCGATCGCCGCCGGTCACCCGGTCAGCCGAGGACCTCGTACCTGACGGTCAGCTCGCCGAGGTCGGTCGAGGCGATCGCGGCGAAGGCGGCCCGGGACAGGTCGATGCACCGGCCGTCGATGTACGGGCCCCGGTCGTTGATCCGGACCACGACCGACTTGCCGTTGGCCGGGTTGGTCACCCGGACCTTCGTGTTGAAGGGCAGGGTCTTGTGCGCGGCGGTCAGCGCGTCCGGGTTGAACGTCTCGCCGTTCGCCGTCATCTGGCCCTCGTCGTAGAAGGACGCGCCGCAGGAGCCGCTGTCCACGACCTTCGCGGCGGCGGTGGTCTTCTTCGCGGTCGGCTTCGGGCTGGCGGTCCGGGTCTTGCTCCGGGACGCCGCCTGCGTCCGGGTCGCGGTCGGGCTCGGGGTGGCCTTCGGCGAGGGGCTGAGGCTCGGCGACACGCTCGGCGCGGCGGAGGGGGACGCCGAGCTGGGGGCGAGGGTGCTGGGCAGGGCCTCGACCGCGGCCGGCCCGGCGGCGGGCTCGGCCGAGGTGAGCTGGACCGCGCCGACGGTGCCGCCGATGGCGAGCACCACACCGACGGCCGCGGTGGCGGCGATGCCGGCCGGCGAGGAGAACTTGCGGGTACGAAGGTGCCTACCAGCCACCGCCCGGTCCTTTCGTCTGCTGAACAAACCGGCTCGGACCGTAACGAGAGAAGCACTTCGGAAGTCAACGTGATCATGGTGCTATGCCCGTATTTACCCTGGTACGTGTAGCCGATCAAGCTACCTCCACTCCACCAAACGGAGGAATCAACGCTGGCCGAGGGCAGTGCGGCCTCGCCTGGTGCCGGTGCCGCAGGATGAAGGGCGTGCTGAGCCGCCGCCTGACCGAGCTGTTCCGCTGGGTCGACCCCGACCCGACGAGCAGCCATCTGGTCAGCGACCTCTCGGGCTGGTGGCGGGATCCCGAGGTGCTGGCCGGGGTCGGACCCGCCCTGGCCGGCCTCTTCCCGGCCGCCCGGCCGACCGTGGTGATCGCCCCCGAGGTGACCGGGCTGCTGCTCGGCCCGCTGGTCGCGGTGGCCGCCGGCGCCGGGTTCCTGCCGGCGTACAAGGACGGCGGGGAGCGGCGCCGGGTCGGGCCGATGCGCTGGGCCGAGGCACCCCCGGACTACCGGGGCCGGCAGCTCCGGATCGGCGTGGACGCCCGCCGGCTGGGGCCAGGCGACCGGGTGCTGCTGACCGACGACTGGGTGGCCACCGGGGCGCAGCTCGACGCGCTGCACCGCCTGGTCTGCGACAGCGGCGCCGAGTTCGTGGGGACGGCCGCGCTCGTGGCGACCTGTCCGGCGCCGGTCACCGAGCGGCTCCGGCTGCGCGCCCTGCTCACCGGGGAGCAGTTGCCCTGAGGGTTGACCTCAAGGGAGCTTCAGCTCCGAGGATCGGCGCATGGACGACGGCATTCTCGACGAGGCGTACCAACGGCTGCACCGGACCGGCCCCGAGTTCGAGGGCTGGCTCTCCAACCACGGACCGATGGCGGTCGAGGCGCTGGTCCGCCACGGCCACGGCACCCGGGTGCACCGCTGGCTGGACGACTACCTGCGCCGGCTGGACGAGCTGCCCCGCGGCCTGCGACCGGTCGACGACTGGCGGGCCGCGCTGGGCGACCCGAAACGGGCCGGCGACTGGCTCGCCCACTTCGACCGCGAGCTGCGCGACCGCCCCTGGCGCGAGGTGCTCGGCGAATGGTGGCCACGGCTGCTGCCGGGCATCGCGGCCGGCGCCACGCACGGGGTGATCCGGGTCGGGCACGCCGTGCGGGTGCTGCGCACCGACGGGGAGAACCCGCAGCGGCTGGCCGAGCTGGGCCAGGCGCTCGGCTACTGGGCCGCACGCTGGCAGCCGGTGCCCGGCGCCGGCCCGCTCACCGGGCGGTCCGACGTGCCGACCGCGCTCGCGGGGGTGCCCCGGATCCCGGCGCAGACCGGCGGAATCCGGGACCGGCTGGGCCGGCTGCCCGACGTACCGGAATGGCCCGCCGCGGTGGCGGCGCTGCGCCCGCCGGCCGACCCGGCCGGGGCCGAGCGGACCCTCACCGAGCTGGTGCAACGGGCCGGGCTGGACTACCTCCGGTTCGGGCACGGCAACCCGGTGATGCTGGTGCACGCGGTGACCGCGCCGACCGCGGTACTGCGTACCCTGCCGGCCCTGGATCCGGCACTCTGGGCGCCGAGCGTCGCCGCGGCCTGGTCGGCCACGGCCGCCGTGACCTCGGTGTACGCCCCACCCACGCCGGCCCCCGCACCGGCGGTCACCGTCGGCGGGCCGGCGGAGGTGTTCGCGCGGGCGGCCCGGCACGGCGACGCGCACGTGGTGAAGCTGGCCGACGCCGTGCTGGAGGCGCACGCGGCGACCGGCGACGCCCGGGTGCTGGCCGCCGCCGGCTATGCCGGTCAGCTCATCTGACGAAGTCCTCGACGGCGGTGCAGACCCGGCCCAGCGCCTCGGCGGAACGCGCCAGCGGGCCGGGCACCAGCATCGAGTGGTCGGCATCCGGCACCTCCAGCACGTGCGGGCTGAGCCGGCGGGCAGTGTCGCCCTGCCAGGACGGGTCGGCGGTGCCGCCGATCAGCAGGCGCGGCGCGGTCGCCCGGCCGAGCCCTTCCACCACGTCCGGGTTGTCGAGCAGCGGGGTCAACCAGACCGCGGGCAGGCCCCGGGCCGCGGCGAGCGGAGTGGCGAAGGTGCCCAGCGACTTGCCGACCAGCAGGTCGACGCCGTCAAGCACGGGGGTGACCTGCTCGGCCACCCACTCCGGAGCCTGGTCGAGACGGAAACCTGCGGGCGTCCGCCAGACGATCTCGTGCACGTCGAACCCGAGCCGGCGCAGTGCCTCCCCCAGGTAAGCGAAGAGGGGGGCTCGGGTGTCATAGCCCTGCCCCGGCACCAGCACCGCCCGTCGATCCGCCATGCCGCCCACGCTAGTCCCGCCGGGGCGTCCCGTGGGGGCGGACGAAATCCCGCGACGGGCCGGCGGCCGGCGGTTAGCCTCGGCAGGATGTGGCCCCGCATCGGTGGACTCCGCACCCTCGCCCTCGGCACGCCCGGCGAGCTGCGCACCACCCTCAACACCCTCGTGCTGTCCGGCGTGAAGACCGCCACCGCCGGCCTGCTGACCGACGAGTACGCCGCCGAGAACGAGGAGCTGGAACACGCCGGCGAGCGGCTGGTCCTGGTCGACGACGACGACAAGCTGATCGGCGTCGTCGAGGTCACCGATGTCGAGGTGGTCCGCTTCGCCGACGTGACCTGGGACTTCGCCCGCTCCGAAGGGGAGGGGGACCGGTCCATCGAGGAGTGGCGCGAGGGGCACCGCCGCTACTGGGCCGGGGTCGGCTTCCCCGTCGACGACGACAGCCAGGTGGTCTGCATCCGGTTCCGGCTGGTCTCCGCCGGGGACGGCGGGATCAGCACCGGCGACCTGGGCACCTGACGGTCACGCCCGGCGCAGCTCCGGCAGCAGCCCCGCCGCCTCCACCAGCACCGCCTCGTCGCCCGCGTACCAACTGCTGGCCCGGGGCCAGTGGGTCACCACGTCGGTGAAGCCCAGCCGCGCGGCCCGGGCGACCTGTTCGGCGAAGAAGCCCGCGCTGCGCAGCGAGAAGACCGGCGCCGAGTCCAGCGACAGGTAGCGGTCCAGGGTGGCCGGGTCGCGCCCGGCCTGCTCCAGCGTCCCGTCCAGCCGGGCGGACAGCTCCGCAACGGTCGACCACCAGCTCTCCAGGTCGTCGCCGCCCAGCCCGGTGGTCACCCAACCCTGCCCGAAGCGGGCGACCAGCCGCATCGAGCGGGGCCCGTTCGCGGCGACCACGAACGGCACCCGGGGCTGCTGGACGCAGCCGGGATTGTTCCGCGCGCCGACCGCGGCGAACCACTCGCCGCGCCAGGTCGTGCCGTCCTCCCGCAGGATCAGGTCGAGCAGCTCGGTGAACTCGGCGAACCGGTCGACCCGCTGACGGGGCGGCAGGGTCTCCCCGCCGAGGACCGCGGAGTCGAAGCCGATGCCGCCCGCGCCGAGGCCGAGCAGCACCCGGCCCCCGGAGACGTCGTCCAGCGCGGTCACCTGCCGGGCGAACGCCGCCGGGTGCCGGAAGTTGGGCGAGGCGACCAGGGTCCCGAGGCGGATCCGGGAGGTCACCGTCGCGGCGGCGGTGAGTGTGGTCATCGAGTCGAACCAGGGGCCGTCGATCAGGTCCCGCCACCCCAGGTGGTCGTAGGTCCAGGCGTGGTCGAAGCCCCATTCGTCCGCCTGCTGCCAGCGCCGCCGGGAGTCCGACCAGCGCTGGTCGGGCAGGATCACGATGCCAATCCGCATGATCGCCAGGGTACGACCCGGGTCGGACATGCCGACCCGGGTCGGGGGACTACGCCGCCACCAGGTCGGCGACCACGCAGGCGACGTTGTCGGGCGCGCCGGCCGCGTACGCGAGGTCGACCAGGCGCTCGACGGCGGTCTCCGGGTCGTCGGCCCCGGCGAGCGTGGCGTGCAGCGCCTCGGGGTCGACCACCGCGGCGAGCCCGTCGGAGCAGAGCAGGTAGCGGTCGCCGGCCAGGGCCGTGCGCAGCGCCAGGTCGGCCTCGACCTCGGCGCCGGCCCCGAGCGCCCGGGCCAGGAGGGCCCGCTGCGGGTGCGCCCCGGCCTCGGCCGGAGTGAGCTTTCCCTGGTCGACCAGCGACTGGACGTACGTGTGGTCCTGGGTGAGCCGGGACAGCTCGCCGCCGCGCAGCAGGTACGCCCGGGTGTCCCCGACGTGCACGAGGGCCAGCCGGCTGCCGCACCGCAGGAGGGCGGTGAGTGTGGTGACCGGCTGGTGGTCGCCGGTGGCGTGCGCGCGTACCGCCCGGTCGGCGGCACCCACCGCGGCGGCCAGCGCGGCGAGCAGTTCACCGGCCGGCGCGTCGGCCGGCTCCAGCGGCCGCAGCGCGTCCACGGCGGCGGTGCTGGCGGCGGCGCCGCCCGGGCCCCGCATGCCGTCCGCCACGGCGAGCAGCGTCGCGCTGGCGTACGCGGTGTCCTCGTTGGAGTCCCGGACGGTGCCGGTCTCGCAGCGGACGGCGTACCGGAAGGTGGTGTCGGACATGATGGTGCCCCTCTCGGTGAGCTGGTCGACGAGGAGCGCGACGGCGCGTCCGCGGGCGGCCGTGTCGGCGCTGACCTGCCGCCACCAGGCGTCGACCGCCTCGGCGGCGGCGTCCGGCGGAAGGCCGCAGACGGCCTGGATCTCGGCCAGCGGCATGCCGGCCCGGCGCAGCGCGGCGATCAGCCGGGCCCGGTCGAGCTGGGCCGGCGCGTAGTACCGGTAGCCCGAGCGCGGGTCGACGGCGGCGGGTGGCAGCAGCCCCAGCTCGCCGTAGAGCCGCAGCGCCTTGGGCGTCAGGCGCGCCGCGCGGGCGAACGCCCCGATGGTCAGCAGCTCCACGCGCCCATCCTCCTCGCGCCGGTCGTGTTCCTCGTGCCGGTCGCGGCGACCGGCACGGACCACGCTGGGCCTTGCCGCAGGGGCAGGGTCAAGGCGTTGACGATGTATCGATCACTTATATATGTTGCCGACGTGACCCAGATGCGGGAGCCCACGTTCCTGATCCTCACCGCGCTCGCCGGCGGCCCCCGGCACGGCTACGGGATCATCCAGGAGGTCGCCGCGCTCTCCGCCGCGCGCGTCAGCCTGCTGCCCGGCACCCTCTACACCGCGCTGGACCGGCTCACCGCGCAGGGCCTCGTCGAGCGCGACCGGGAGGAGGTGGTCGACGGCCGGCTGCGTCGCTACTACCGGCTCACCCCCGGTGGCCTCGACGCGCTCCGGGCCGAGACCACCCGGCTGCGCCAGCTCGCCACCGCCGCCGAGACCCGCCTGCGCGCCCTGCACCCCCGCACCGCCTGACCCGCGTTCCGCCACGCCTTCCGACCGCAGGGGAGACCATGTCGCTCACCCGCCACTACCGACGGTTGCTGCTCGCCTATCCCCGCGCCTACCGGAGGGAGCGCGGCGAGGAGATCCTCGGCCTGCTGCTGGACGGCGCGCCCGCCGGGCGGACCCGGCCCACCCGGCGCGAGGCGGTCGACCTGGTCCGGGGTGGCCTGCGCTGCCGCCTGGGCCGGCCGGCCAGCCGCACGGTCGGTGTCTGGGCGGTCCTCACCGCACTGGTCTGCGGGCTGTTCACCGCCGCGCTGGCCAGCCGGGTCGCCTGAGAGACCTCCCGGCCGCAGCCGGACCGGGCCGAGTTCGCCGCGGTCTTCGCCGAGGCGTTCCCCGGCCACCGGCTGGGCGAGGACGTGTCGACCCCCCGCGCGCTGTTCGTCATCTACGGCCAGCCGCTGTTCCGGGCGTCCCTGCGCGATCTGCTGCTCGGCGACGGCGGCGAGTACCAGGAGGGGGGCGCCGGAGGCTCCGCGGTCGGCCCCATGCCGACGTCCCAGGAGGCGACGCTGGCGACCGCCGGCCGGCGGCTCCGGGATGCCGGCTGGCAGGTGTACGAGCCGACCTCCGAGGTCCTCCAGACCTGCGCCGGTCCCCGCTGCGACCCGGCGACCCAGCCGGTCGAGACCGTCCTGGTGGCCCGCCGGGGGGACACGGTGCTCCGGGCCACCTTCGACGATCCCCGGACCTTCGGCTCGTACCTCGTGGTGGAACTGCAGCGGGCCGCGCCGCCGGCCGTGCTGCCCGCCGCCGTGCTGGCCGGGCTCGTCGGCGGCGCGCTGGCCTGGCTGGTCTTCGCCTGGGCGAGCCGGCGTACCGAGGGCCGGCGGCGGGCGCCCCTGCTGCTGGGGGTGACCCTGTTCCTCTGGTGGGCGCCGGTGCCGCTGTCCACCGCGTCGCTGGCCCGGCACCACCTCGACGAGCCGCACCCCAGCTGGCACCCGCTCTGGGAGTGGCTCGGTCAGCCGACCCTCTCGCTGTTCTTCCTGGTCGGCCTGGCCGCCGCGCTGGTCCTGCTGGTCACCGCGCTCACGCCCCGCCGGGACCCGAGTCCCCTGACCGTCAGCCTCGGCTGAGCTTCGCCAGCATCCGGCTGAGGTGCGGCTCGACCGTGCCGGGCCGGCCCTCGGCCACCTCCGCGGGCGTCCACCAGCGGACCGCCCGGAACTCCGCCGGGTCGGGAATCAGCTTCTGGTCCCGGCAGCCGGTCAGCACGTACCAGAGGCTGACATCGGTGTGCCGTTCCGCCGGCGGGCCGACGGTCCCGGTCACCGTGAGGAAGGCCGGGCGCTCGCCGAGGGCCGGCGCGAAGACGGCCGGCACGCCCAACTCCTCCACCATCTCCCGGCGTACGGTCTGCGCGGGGTGCTCGCCCGGCTCGACGTGACCGCCGCTGGGCAGCCACATTCCGGCCTTCCGGTGGTCGACCAGCAGCACCGCGCCGTCCGTCTCGTCGCGGAGCAGGAAGTAGGCCACCAGGTGCGGTGAGGGCGTGCGCGGCTTCACCCGACGGAAGATGTCCGCCGTCCCGGCCAGCCAGGCCAGTGCCGTCGCCCGATGCCGCGCCTCCAGCTCGTCGCCCGGCGTGAGCGCCTCGACCAGCGCCCGGATCTCGTCCCGCACGCCGTCATGCTGCCAGCCGGGTCCAACAGCGTCAGGGCGCCGGGGCGGGGTTGGCGTCGACCGCGGCGCGGACGAACTCGCGTACCCGGGTGGTGGTGTTGCTGGCCAGCCAGACCGGACCGCGACGGATCGGCGGCGCGTCGCGGATCGGCACGTACGCCAGGTCGGGGCGGGCGTGGTAGTGCCGGGCCTGCTCGCCCACCGGCAGCACCCCGCGCCCCATCGCGACCAGGGCGAGCATCTCCGAGAACGTGGTGCCGGCGGGGCCCTGCGGCACCGGCCGCCCCGACGGGGTCCGGTCCGGGGTGCGGTCCCGCTTGAACGCGGCCGAGGTCACCGCCGGGTACTGCACCACCGGGTGGTCGGCCAGCACCTCCAGCGACACCGACTCCGCACCCGCCAGCGGATGGTCCGCCGCCACCGCGAGCACCCGGCGCTCGTGCAGCAGCGCCGGGCCGCTCGCCATGCCGTCGAAGGGAAACGAGGCGATCAGCACGTCGATCGAGCCGTCCCGCAGGCTCGACCGGGTGGTGGCGAGCGGGGCCTCGTGGACGTGCACCACGCAGTCCGGGTGGCGCTCGGTGAACAGCGCGACGGCCCGGAGCAGCACCGAGGCGGTCGACTCACCGACGTACGCCACCCGCAGCTCGCCGGCGAGCCCGCGCCCGGCGTCGACGGCGCGCTGGACGGCGTCCTCGATGCCGGCCACCAGCGGACGCAGCTCCTCGGCGAGGCGGGCGCCGATCGGGGTGAGCCGGACCACCCGGCTGGTCCGCTCGAAGAGCGGCGCGCCGATCCGGCGTTCCAGCTTCCGCACCACGTGGCTGATCCGCCCGGTGGTCACCCGCAGCCGCTCGGCGGTCCGCCCGAAGTGCAGCTCCTCGGCGAGGGTCAGGAACGTCTCGATCTCGTACCGCTCCAGCACCGCCGACCCCCACCGTTGAATCGTGGTCAACGATCGTAGCCCGATCGCGTCTTGGTCCGGACGGCGCCGCCGACGAGTGTTGACGGTGTTCCCGCCGCACTCTGGAGGACCACATGGATCCCGTCACCACCTATCTGACCGGCCTCGACGCGCCGTTGCGCGAGACCGGCGAGAAGCTGCGTTCCGTCATCGAGGCCGCGCTGCCGGAGGCCGCCGGCGCGATGTGGCACGGCCACCCGGTCTGGGGGCTCGGCGACCGGCCCGGCAAGACCCCGGTCTGCCTGGTCAAGGCATACCCGGCGTACGTCACCTTCGGGCTGTGGCGGGGGCAGGACGTCGCGGACGACTCCGGGCGGCTCGTCCCGGGCGCGCGCCGGATGGCCTCCGTCAAGCTGCGGACCGTCGCCGAGATCGACCCGGAGCTGTTCACCGGCTGGCTGCGCGACGCGTACGCGCTGGAGACCCGGTGAGCGCCGTGCGGGTGACCGGCTTCGACCACCTGGTCCTCGCCGTCACCGACGTCGAACGGTCCCTGGAGTTCTACTGCGGCACCCTCGGCCTGCCACCGGTACGCGTCGACCGCTGGCGCGCCGGCGAGGTGCCCTTCCCCTCGGTACGCGTCAACGCCGACACCATCATCGACCTGGTCCGCGGCGAGCCGGACGGGTCGAACGTGGACCACTTCTGCCTGGTGGTCGAGCCGCTCGACTGGGCCGAGGTGGTGGAGTCCGGGGTGTTCACCGTGCTGACCGGGCCGGTGCCGCGCTTCGGGGCGCGGGGCACGGCCACCTCGATCTACGTACGCGACCCGGACGGCAACACCGTCGAGCTGCGCTGGTACCCCGGGTCTTGACTTCCAGCCCACTCGAAGCCGGAGAGTGGCAACCGCCAGAACCACGACGCGGAACGGGGAGCGGATCATGAAGCGCACGTTGGGACGGAGCGGGATCGAGGTCAGCGCGCTGGGCATGGGCTGCTGGGCGATCGGCGGCCCGTACGCCGGTGGCGCCAACCAGTACGGGTGGGGCCGGGTCGATGACGCCGAGTCGACCCGGGCCGTCCACCGGGCCCTCGAACTCGGCGTCACCTTCTTCGACACGGCGAGCAGCTACGGCGCCGGGCACAGCGAGGTGGTCCTCGGCCGGGCGCTCGGCGCCGACCGGGACCGGGTGGTTATCGCCACGAAGTGGGGGTTCACCTTCGACGAGCGGACCCGGGAGGCGCTCGGCACGGACAGCAGCGCCGCGTACCTGCGCAGCTGCCTGGACGGCTCGCTGCGGCGGCTGGGGACCGACCACGTCGACCTCTACCAGCTGCACCTCGGCGACCTGCCGGTCGCGGAGGCCCTGGACCTGATCGAGCCGCTCGAAGAGCTGGTCGCCGCCGGCAAGATCCGGGCGTACGGCTGGAGCACCGACGACCCGGAACGTGCGGCGGCCTTCGCCGCCGCGGGCCCGCACTGCAAAGCCGTGCAGCACGACATGTCGGTGCTGGCCGACCGGCCCGCGATGATCGAGCTGTGCGAGCGGGCCGGGCTGGCCAGCATCAACCGGGGTCCGCTCGCCATGGGCCTGCTCAGCGGCAAGTACGCCGACGGTCGCACCGTCGCCCGGGACGACGTGCGGTCGCAGAGCTACGACTGGATGACCTACTTCCGCGACGGCGCCGGGGCGCCCGAGTGGCTGGCCCGGGTGGAGGCCCTGCGGGAGGTGTTCGCCACCGGCGGCCGTACGCCCACCCAGGGCGCGCTGGCCTGGCTCTGGGCCCGCAGCGCGGCCACCGTCCCGATCCCGGGGTTCCGCACCGTCGCCCAGGTCGAGCAGAACGCCGGCGCGCTCGCCCACGGCCCGCTGCGGCCCGACGAGTTCGCCGCCGTCGAGGATCTGCTCGCCGACCTCCGCGTTGCTACCGTCGCCTGATGCCCGAACTCGAACGGCTCGCCACCCGTCATGCTCCGGCGCTGCTCCGCTTCGAGCGGGTGAACCGGGCGTACTTCGCCCGGTTCGTGTCGGACCGGGGCGACGACTACTTCGACGAGTTCGCCGACCGGCTGGCGGACCTGCTGACGGAGCAGGACGCCGGCCGGTGCCACTTCCACGTCCTGGTCGACGAGGACGGCACGGTGCTGGGCCGGTTCAACCTGGTCGACGTGGCCGACGGCAGCGCCGAGCTGGGCTACCGGGTGGCCGAGCGGGCCACCGGACGCGGCCTGGCCCGCGAGGGCGTCCGCCGGGTCTGCGCGCTGGCCCGTGACGAGTACGGGCTGCGCCGCCTGGTCGCGTCGGCCGCGCTGGCGAACCCGGCGTCCCTGGCGGTGCTCCGGCGGACCGGGTTCGTGCCGGTCGAGGAGGTGCTGATCGCCGGCCAGCCCTGCCTGCGGCACGTCCTGGACCTCACTGCGCACTCCTGACTCCCGGGTGACCGATGAGAATCGCCGGCCCGGCAGGTCCATCCCGGTGACCGACTCGGACGCCCCGAAGGAGACCGCACCCGATGTCAACTTCCACCTACCGCACCGCCCTGCCGCCGATCGTCGACCGGGAGACGTGGCTGCGCGAACGGGACCACCTGCTGGCCCGGGAGAAGGCGCACACACGCGAGGGCGACGCCATCGCGGCCGCCCGGCGCCGGCTGCCCATGACACCGGTGCCGCCCGTCACCGTGCAGGGCCCCGGCGGGGAGACGCCGCTGCTGGAGGTCTTCGAGGGCCGCCGGATGCTGATGGCCTACTTCCACATGTGGCACGACGGCAAGCCGTACGAAGACCAGTGCGAGGGGTGCACCTTCGCGACCTGCCACATGGGAATGCTGGACTACCTGCACGCCCGGGACGTCACCTACGCCGTGTTCTGCCAGGGCTCCTACGCCGACAGCGCCCCGTTCGCGGAGTTCATGGGCTACCGGTTCCCCTGGTACTCGGCGCGGGACTCCGACCCGGCGCTGGTCGACGGCCGTGGCTTCGGGTTCATCGCCTGCTACCTGCGCGACGACGACGACCGGATCTACGAGACCTACTGGACCACCGGGCGCGGCGTCGAGGCGTTGACGACCAGCTACCACGCCCTCGACCTCACCGTGTACGGCCGGCAGGAGAACTGGGAGGACTCACCGGAGGGGTGGCCGACGGTCAGCGGGCACCAGTGGCGTCTCGACGGCCGCCCGATCGCGCAGTGGAGCCGCCCGGGTGTCACGACGGCGACCGGGGAGTCCTGCTGCGGGAAGTGATCGCGGCCTCGGCGGCTACCGGCGACTCGCGTCCTGGCCAGGCCCGGTTACCGGCGAGGCGGTCGCGGTCACGCGTCTCCCTGACCTATTGCTGACGGAGGCCGCTGATGAATTCGCGGTGGCCCGTCCTGTCGCCACAGCCTGGCGGCCGGGCCGGGCTGAATTCTGCCCGCCCGGCCGCCAGCCGCCTAGCAGTTGCGCAGCTCCGGTGACTGGTTACGCAACTGCCCAGCGGGCGAGACGAACTCTCGGTACGCCGGGGACGACACCGCCGTCAGCGCGAAGGCCGCCACCCGGTGGCAGTTCTGGAATGCCAAGCGCACCCCGAAGTGTCGTTCCAGACCGCCCCGGATCGCATCGCTGGCCAGGGCACGCAACAGCTGTCCGCGTTCGGCGTCGCTGGGCGGCGGCACGGCATGTTCGGCAAAATCGCCATCCCCGGCAGCCAGGTCGGCGCTGACCTTGGATACCACCTGCCAGGCGTAGGGAAGCGACTCACGCACACAGACCACGAACTCTTCGTCGGTGACCGACCCACGCTCGGCGCGCTCCAACAGCGCGACAGGCACATCGAGCGACATCTCCAACCTCCTTCTCAGCCGACTCCCTCAGAACCGGCGACTAGCGCAATTGGAACCCATTTTCATTAAGCTGCCAAGGAAGCCGTGGGCGTGTTGCGATCTGATCCACCCACACCCGGCGGCGGGGATTCGACCACAAGGAGGCTCATCGCCATCCCGTCTGCCATCGCACCCGCCCCCTAGTCGGACCGTGACCCGCCAGCGGAGCCCCGGCCATCCTGGAGCCGGAGCGCCCCCGCCGGAGGCGCCCTAACCGCAACCCCGCGACCGCCGCCAACTCGTCCACGCGGCCGGCCCACGCCGCGCGGGCTCGTGGCCGCGCGGCCCGGCCGGCTGCCGGCCAACCCTGCCACGGTCAACTCCGGTGCCCCGAACCTTGACCCCTACCTGAAATCCCCCGGCGGGGTCAGCGTCGAACCGGTCGACCATGCGCTCGGCGCTCCCGCGACACAGGCCCTAATGGCCCGCTAATGGCCCACGGCCTCTTTCGGCTCCCCCTGACAACGCGAAAGCCCTGGTCGGGACTCACGTCCTGACCAGGGCTTTCACGCGTGGAGCGGGTGACGGGAATCGAACCCGCACTGTCAGCTTGGGAAGCTGATGTTCTGCCATTGAACTACACCCGCAGGCGGCACCACTGTACCTGAGGCCACCGCCTCCCTGCACCCAGGTACCCCCGCGGCCGGAGCGGGCGTCGCAACCGGACCGAAACGATCTTGTCACGGCGGAGCGCCGATCGGCAGCGGAAAGTTTCACCACGGCAACATATGGCCGTTCTCAAATCCTTCGATCAGATGTAACGTCTCCCACACGTTTCCGACCCGGCGTGACATACCCCCTGCCATGCCGTTCGAAAGAGGTGGGCCCATGGGACTGCGTCCCAACTTGCTGACCCGGCGTACCGCCGGCGTCGCGTCGACGACCCTCGCGCTGCTGCTCAGCACCGCCGCCGTGGGCGTCGTCCCCGCTGCTTCGGCCTTCTCGGCCGCCCCCGACGCGTCCTGCGTCGGACCTGCCGACGTCCACTCGGACGCCCGGGTCAAGAAGGGCGGCACGGCCAAGCTGGACCCGAACGAGCTGACCGCCAAGCAGGTCCGTGAGCGCGACGCCGACCTGGCCGCGGCGCTGCGTGAGCGGGCCAACTTCCGCGCCGGCGCCGGGGCCACCCCGCTGGCCACGGTGACCATCCCCGTCGTCGTCCACGTCATCCAGCGGGACAGCACCCGGGCCGGCGGCAACATCCCGGACTCGATGGTGACCCAGCAGATCGACGTGCTGAACAAGGCGTACAGCGGTGCGACCGGTGGTGCCGCGACCGCCTTCAGCTTCCAGCTGACCAAGGTGCACCACGTCACCAACGCCGCCTGGTACCCGATCGTGCAGGGTTCCTCGGCCGAGCGCTCGATGAAGACGTCGCTGCGCGAGGGCGGCAAGAACACCCTCAACATCTACCTGGGCGAGCTGAGCGACGGCCTGCTCGGCTGGGCCACCTTCCCGCAGCGCAAGCTGAACAGCATGGACGGCGTGGTCGCGCTGAGCGAGTCGCTGCCGGGCGGCACCGCGACCAACTACAACCAGGGCGACACCGGCACCCACGAGATCGGCCACTGGCTGAACCTCTACCACACCTTCCAGGGTGGCTGCTCCGGCTCGGGCGACAGCGTCTCCGACACCCCCGCCGAGGCCTCGCCGGCCTTCGAGTGCCCGACCGGCCGGGACACCTGCACCACCGCGGGCCTGGACCCGATCACGAACTTCATGGACTACACCTACGACTCGTGCATGTACCAGTTCACCCCTGGTCAGGCGAGCCGCATGCTGACCGCGTGGAACGCGTACCGCGCGGCCTGACCGTCCAGCACGACACGCCGGTGCGGGCTCAGGCCGCCGGGCGGCGGGTGTCGAAGCCGTGCCGGCCGCGCCGGCCTTCCGGGGCGAGCGGGTCCCGCCCGGCCAGGGCGGCCGCCCCCGGGTCGAGCCAGACCCGCACCTCCGGCCGGCCGCCGCCGGGGTGCGCCACCTGGTCGCGCCGGGTCAGCATCGCCACGTCGACGGTGAACTCGAACAGCCGCCAGTCGCCCTGCGGCGCGGCCCGGCCGATCCGGGCCACCCGGGCCACCGTCGCCGGGTCGGTCACGGGGCGGGCGCGGCCGGCCACGTAGGCCTCGTCGTCGCTCTCCTCCGGCGGGAAGGAGTGCAGTGCGAAGCGGCCGTCGCGTTCGAGGTCGCGGCGCTTGGGCGAGTCGATGACGAAGCACCAGAGCCCGTCGTCGGTGATGACCGGGGAGACCGGGTGCACCCGCGGGCCGCCGTCGGCGCGGACCGTGGCGAGGTAGCCGAAACCCGGCCCGTACTGCTGCAACAAGAGGCGGATCTCGTCGGCGAGTCGGGGCTCGTCGGCGGCGAATTCGGACCAGGAAGCCATGCGGACATTCTATCGAACAGGTGTACGAAGATGTAGTCCGACACGCAGGTCACCCGTACCGGTCGCTATGGTATTCCGATGCTGCTCTCCGACCGCGACCTGGTCTCCGAGATCAAGGCGGGCACGCTCGCGCTGGAGCCCTTCGAGCCCACGCTGGTGCAACCGTCCAGCATCGACGTACGCCTGGACCGGCTGTTCCGGGTCTTCAACAACCATCTCTACACGCACATCGACCCGGCCGTGCAGCAGGACGATCTCACCTCGATGGTGGAGGTGCCCGAGGGCCAGCCGTTCGTGCTGCATCCGGGCGAGTTCGTGCTCGCCTCCACGCTGGAGGTGATCTCGCTGGGCGACCAGCTCGCCGGGCGCCTGGAGGGCAAGTCCAGCCTGGGCCGGCTCGGCCTGCTCACCCACTCCACGGCCGGCTTCATCGACCCGGGCTTCTCCGGCCACGTCACGCTGGAGCTGTCCAACGTGGCGAACCTGCCGATCACGCTCTGGCCGGGCATGAAGATCGGCCAGCTCTGCATCTTCCGGCTCTCCTCGCCGGCCGAGCACCCGTACGGCTCGGCGGTCTACGGGTCGCGCTATCAGGGGCAGCGCGGGCCGACCCCGAGCCGGTCCTGGCAGAGCTGGCGCACCTGGCCGACCCGCTGACCGACCGGGCACGCCGGAACGGCGCAGGGGCCCCCGCGACACGGGAGCCCCTGCGGGCCGGTCAGCCCGGGCGGCCGTAGCTGTTGATCTGGCCGTCGTCGACGCGCTTCATCGTGATCGGCTTGCCGGACTGGGAGGCGTGCACCACCCAGCCGTCACCGACGTACATGCCGACGTGGTGCAGGTCGCTGTAGTAGAAGACGAGGTCACCGGCGCGCAGCTCGCTCCGGCTCACCCGCCTGGTGACGTCGTGCTGCTGCCGGGCGTTGTGCGGCAGCGAGACGCCGGCCTTGGCCCAGGCCGCCATGGTGAGCCCGGAGCAGTCGAAGTGGTCGGGGCCGGCGGCGCCCCAGACATAGATCTTGCCGATCTGGGCGCAGGCGAACTTGACCGCGACGCCGGCCGGACCACCGGGGTAGCCGGCGGGACAAGGCGCGGGGCGCAGCGGACCGCCGCCACCGTTGCCGTAGACCTTTAGCCGAAGCTTCTGGAGCTTGACGATCTCGGCGTCGATCTGCTTCTTCTTCGCCGCGAGCTGGGCCTCGGTACGGGCCAGGTCGCTGATCATCTCGTCCAGCGGCTGCTTCTTGGCGGCCAGCTGGTCGCGCAGCTCGGCGACGGTCCGCACCTGCTCCTGCTGGCGGTTCGCGAAGCGGTCGAGCAGTGCGAGGCCGTCCACCAGCTCGCTCGGCGACCGGCTGCCCAGCAGCGCGTTGACGGTGGAGAGATTGTTGTCGCCCTTGTAGGCGTCGGCGGCGAGCCCGCCCACCTGACCGAGGGCGGCGTCCACCCGGGCCTCGAGCGGGGCGATCTGCTTGGCGAGCGCGGCGGCCTGCTTCCGCTTGGCGGCGAGCTGCTCGCGGGTGGCGTTGACCTGTTCGATGATCGGTTCGAGCTTGTTCCAGTCCTGGTCGATCTGGCGCTCGATCTCGGTGACCGACGGTTCGGCATGGGCCGCCGTGGCGCCGCCGGTCAGGACGACGGCGGTGCCGGCCAGGGCGGCGAGGGCGGTGGTGAAACGGGACCAGCGGGAACGCGGCACAGCCGTCGACCGGTCGACCGACCGGCCCGACGGTGGCCGCGGGGCATGGTGTGCCACCGGGCTTCCGTACTCCTTCTTCGTGCCCGCCTACCGAGTTAGCTGACGGGTTCGGGCGGGAAGGGAGCCGCCCTACCGCAGTGGCTGCGGATTCACCCCAGGTACCTGGGTCCCCGGCTCGCCCGGAGGCGACTCGGCGGTGTCGGACCGTCACCACCCGGGTTGGACGGTGAAACTGGCGGCCGACGATTGACCAGAGTAGAGATGGCCGTTACCGATCCGCAACCCGAGCCGCCGTGACACTCCGTACGACCTACACCAGCCGAATGAAGGATTCCTTCACCCCAGATTACTTCCTGGAAAGGTATTGACCCGGAGGGTGCGTGGGGCGAGGGTGAGGACGCAGTGACCCCCATCCCTGTCTGGAGGTTCGATGCACCTCTCACCCCCGCCGTCGGGCAGACGGATACTGCTGGCAGCCGCCGTCGCGGCGGCCACCGCGCTCGTGGCAACCGGACCGGTGGCCGCGGAACCGAGCACCACCCAAACCGCCACCGACCGCCAGGACCAGTACGCCGCCGCCGCGGCGGAGTACGGCGTGCCGCAGAGCGTCCTGCTCGGCGTCTCGTACCTGGAGTCGCGGTGGGACACCCACCCGGGCCAGCCGAGCACCAGCGGCGGCTACGGCCCGATGCACCTCACCGACGCCCAGCACGTCCTCTCGACCCCGGCCAGCGGCCACGTGGACGAGGACGAGGACCCGCGGGGCGACGACTCGCGCCCGCTCACCCTCGACCCGGCCATCGCGGCCGCACCGGCCGAGGACATGCTGCCGCAGGCGTCCCTGCAGACGCTCGACGCCGCCGCGGCGCTCACCGGCCTCGGCGAGGAGACCCTGCGCACCGACGCGGCCGCGAACATCCGGGGCGGGGCGGCGCTGCTCGCCTCGTACCAGAAGCAGTTGGGTGCGCCGGTCGGTGCCGGCACCGACCCGGCGGCCTGGTACGGCGCGGTGGCCCGCTACTCCGGCGCGGACACCGAGGACGCGGCGGCGGCCTTCGCCGACGAGGTCTACGACCAGTTGGGCCTCGGCGCGGCCCGGACCACCGACGACGGCCAGCGGGTGACCCTGACCGCCACCACGGTGACGCCGGACCAGTCCGGGCTGCACAAGCTGGGGCTGCGCCGGGCCGAGCGGCCGGACGGCCTGGAGTGCCCGGTCCGGCTGGCCTGTGAGTGGATTCCCGCCCCCTACAAGCAGCTCAGCGCGGACCCGGGCGACTACGGCAACCACGACCTCGGCAACCGGCCGGCCCAGCAGAAGATCGAGTACATCGTCATCCACGACACCGAGGGCTACTTCGGCCCGAGCGTGAACCTGGTGAAGGACCCGACCTACCTGGGCTGGCACTACACGCTGCGGTCGGTGGACGGCTACGTCGCCCAGCACATCAAGGCCAAGGACGTCGGCTGGCACGCCGGCAACTGGTACGTCAACGCCAAGTCCATCGGCCTGGAGCACGAGGGCTTCGCCGGGCACGGCACCTGGTACACCGAGGCGATGTACCGGGCCTCCGCCAAGCTGGTCCGCCACCTGGCCCTGCGCTTCCAGATCCCGCTGGACCGGCAGCACATCATCGGCCACGACAACGTCCCGGGCACCACCGCCGGCACCGTGGCCGGCATGCACTGGGACCCGGGCCCGTACTGGGACTGGTCGCACTACTTCGACCTCATGAAGGCGCCGTTCCACTCCACCGGCACGCCGCACACCGGCCTGGTCACCATCGACCCGGACTTCGCCAGCAACCAGCCGGCCTTCACCGGCTGCAACCAGCAGCCGCCGGGCGTGCCGAAGCCCACCCCGCCGGCGGCGCCGTGCCCGCTGCGCGGCTCCTCGGCGGTCATCCTGCGGACGGCGCCGAGCGCGACCGCCCCGCTGGTCAACGACCTCGGCCTGCGGCCCAACGGCACGCCGGACACCATGTACATCTCCGACCACGGCGCCCGCGCCTCGGCCGGCCAGACGTACGCCCTCGCGGACATCCAGGGCGACTGGACCGCGATCTGGTACCTCAACCAGAAGGCCTGGTTCTACAACCCGGCCTCCGCGCCGACGGCCAAGTGGGCGAACGGCTTCGTGGTGACGCCCAAGCCCGGGAAGACCACCATCCCGGTGTACGGGCGCGCCTACCCCGAGCGGGCGGCCTACCCGGCCGGGGTGCCGTACCAGACCATCTCCCCGCTGCAGTACTCCCTCTCCGCGGGCCAGCGGTACGCGGTCGGCGGGGTCCTGCCGGGCGAGTACTACCGGGCGGTCACCTTCGACGGCTCCGCGCCGGGTGACTGGACGGTGATCCGCGGCGAGAACCGGTACGTGCAGATCCAGTTCGGCCACCGCGTGATGTTCGTGAACCTCGACGACGTCCAGATCCAGCCCGCCTCGGTCGGCGGACCCGCCTGACCGACCTGACGACGAAGGCCCCCGGTCCACGTGGACCGGGGGCCTTCGTGCTGCTCGGGACGGGTCAGTACGGCCTGCGGTAGCCGGCGACCGGCATGTAGGCCACCTTGGCGACCTGGACCGGTTTGCCGGTCCGGGGCGCGTGCACCATCAACCCGTTGCCGAGATAGAGCCCGACATGGTGCAGGTCGCTGTAGAAGAAGACCAGGTCGCCCGGTCGGGCGTCGCTCGACGCGATCTTCTGGCCCTCGTTCCACTGCGCGCCGGTGAAGTGGGTGAGCGAGATGCCCGCCGCCTTGTAGGCGTACTGGGTGAGGCCGGAGCAGTCGAACGAGTTCGGGCCGGTGGCGCCCCAGACGTACGGGTCACCGACCTGGAGGCACGCGGTCTTGATCGCGGTCCGCGCGGCGCTGCTCACCACCCCGTCGATGGCCGGGCAGCCCTCCGGGCGGATCGAGGTCACCGGCAGCATCGCGGTCAGCCGCTTGATCTCGGAGTCGATCTGCTTCTTCTTCGCCGCGAGCTCGTTGCTCTGCTTGATCTCGGTGGCGATCAGCGCGTCCAGCTTCTGCTTCTGCTTGTTGTACTTGTCCCGGACGGCGAGCACGCCGGCGATCTGCCGGCGCTGGTCGTCGGCGAGCCGGTCGAGGATGACCAACTGCTCGGCGAGCGTGCCGGGCTTGGTGTTGACCAGCAGCGCGCCGAGATCCTGGGACGGGCCCTGGATGTAGTAGCGGGCGGCGATGTCGCCGACCTTGTTCATCGCCAGCGCCGACTCCAGTTCGAGCGGCACCATCTTCTTCTCGAGGTCGGCCGACTTCTTCTTGTTGACCTTGAGCTGGGCGCGCACCTTGTTGTACTGCTCGATGGTGGGCTCCAACTGCTCCCACTGCTTGTCGATCTGGGCGTCGATCTCGTCCACCGACGGCGCCGCGTGCGCCGGGGCCGCCAGCAGCCCGGCGCCGACCGCGACGGCGGCGACCACGGTGAGGAGACGGCGTACCACCCGGTTGAACCCGGCCGGTCGGCCGGGCGGCTGGCTCGGGGCGTGACGATGAGGGGGCATGGTTGCCACCGGCACGGACTCCTTTGCAACCGACCGCCGGGCGCCTCGCGAGAGGGAAGATCGAGGCAGACGACCCACAGCGGTCGGTGCCCCACATTAGGGAAGGCACCGGGGTGGAATCAAGGCGACCATTGGTTCAATCACGTGTGCGCAACCGCTTGCGTACCAAGGGTGTTCGTTCACTTGCCGACGATTGCCGTCAATACGTCGTCGAGGGTCACCACACCCAGGGGCCGGCGACCGTCACTCACCAGCACCATGTGCCGGCGTTCGCGCCGCATGGAGAGCAGCAGATCGGCCAGCGTACGGTCGGGCGGCACCACGGCCAGCGGCCGGTAGACCTCGGCGGGCACCGGCGCCCGGCGACCGGCGCCCGCGTAGCCGAGCACGTCCTTCACGTGCACGAAGCCGAGCACCCGGCGGGTGGACCGCTGCACCACCGGAAAGCGGGACCGGCCGGTACGGGTCGCCAGCACCTCCAGCGACGCCGGTGAGACGTCCTCGGCCACCGTCGTCACCGTCGACCAGGGTTGCAGGGCGTCGGCCGCGGTCCGGCTGTGCAGGGCCAGCGCGCCGGTGATCCGGGCGTGCTCCTCGGCGTCCAGCAACCCCTCGGTACGCGCCTGCGAGACCAGGCCGGCCAGCTCCTCGGCCGTGAACACGGTCTTCACGGCGTCGGTCGCCTCGACCCGCCACAGCCGCAGCACCTGCCGGGCCGACCACTTCATGGCCAGCAGCAGCGGCTTGGTGGCCAGGCAGAAGGCGAGCATGGCCGGGCCGAGCCAGAGCGCCGACGGCTCCGGGCCGGCCAGGGTGATGTTCTTCGGCACCATCTCGCCGACCACGGTGTGCAGGAAGACCACCACGCCGAGGGCGATCACGAAGGCCACCGGATGCACGGCCGACGCGGGCAGGCCGAGCGCCTCGAACGGGGCCTCCAGCAGGTGGGCCAGCGCCGGCTCGGCGATCGCACCGAGGCCGAGCGAGCAGACCGTGATGCCGAGCTGCGCCCCGGCGATCATCAACGGGATCTGGTTCATCGCCGACAGCGCCCACCGGGCCCGCTTCGAGGTCGCCGCCAGCGGCTCCAGCACCGTCCGGCGGGAGGCGATCAGAGCGAACTCGCTGCCCACGAAGAAGGCGTTGCCGAGCAGCAGTACCAGGGCGATCAGCAGCTCACTCACCGTCGTCGGGCTCCTCCGGGCGGACCACCCGGACCTGCTCGATCCGGTGCCGGTCGACCTCCACGACGGTGAACTCGTACCCGCTGTCCTCGACCGTCTCGCCGGGCACGGGGATGTGCCCGAGCCGGGCCATCAGGAAGCCGGCGAGGGTCTCGTACGGCCCCTCGGGCAGCCGGAAACCGGTCTGCTCGACCAACTCGTCCTCGCGGAGCACGCCGTCCACCAGCACGGTCCGCTCGCCGCCCGGCACCGTCAGCTCGACCGGGCCGAGGTCGTCCACCGCGGCCGGGTCGAACTCGTCGGCGATCTCCCCGACCAGCTCCTCGACCAGGTCCTCCACGGTCACCACACCGTCCGTGCCGCCGTACTCGTCGACCACGATGGCCAGGTCGGCGCCGGCGTCCTTGAGCGCGGCCAGCACGCCGTCGAGGTCGAGGCTCTCCGGGACGTACACCGGTTCGCGGGCGACCGCGGCGACCGTGGTGGCGGCCCGGCGGGCCAGCGGCACGCCGAGCGCGTCCGGCACCCCGGCCACCCCGGTGACCAGGTCCAGCGTCTCCTCGTAGACCGGGAACCGGGTCCGGCCGGTCTGCCGGGACAGGTCCAGCAGCTCGGCGACGGTCGCGGTGGCGCGCAGCGCGATCACGTCGACCCGGGGGGTCATGGCCTCGGCGGCCCGCTTGTCGCCGAACCGGATGGTGCGGCGCAGCAGCATGGCGGTGTCCGGCGGCAGCGCCCCGGCCCGGGCCGAGATGGCCGCCAGCAGCCCCAGCTCCTCCGGGGACCGGGCGCTGGCCAGCTCCTCCTGCGGCTCCACGCCGAGCCGCCGGACCAGCCGGTTCGCCGAGTCGTTGAGCAGCCGGATCAGCCACCCGAAGGTGCGGGAGAAGGTCCGCATCGGCCCGGCGGTGCCGAGCGCGGTGGGCATCGGCCGGGCCAGCGCCAGGTTCTTCGGCACCAGCTCGCCGAAGAGCATCGAGATCAGGGTGGCCAGCGCCAGGGCGAGCAGCCCGGTGAACCGTTCGGCCCCGCCGACCTGGCGCAGCAGCGGGGCAAAGAGCCGGGACAGCGCCGGTTCGGCCAGGTAGCCGGTGAGCAGCGCGGTGATGGTGATGCCTAGCTGGGCGCCGGAGAGCTGGAAGGAGAGTTCGCGCAGCGCCCGGCGTACCGCGACGGCACCGCTGTCGCCCTCGCCGGCCCGCCGGTCGATCTCGGCGCGGTCGACGGTGACCAGGGCGAACTCGGCCGCGACGAAGAACGCGTTGCCGGCGGTCAGCAGCACGAAGCCGACCAGGGGCAACAGCGTGGTAACCAGCAGGCCGTCGATGAGCGCGATTGTTCCACGGGCCGGCACCCGGAAAAAACCCGGCGGCGGCACCCGGGTGGGTGCCGCCGCCGTCGTGGTCTCGGCTCGTCGCCGGGGTACGCCTCAGCCGGCGACCGGCTCGGTCTCCTTCTCGCTCGCCGGGGCATCCGGCTTGACCGAGCGGAGCAGCACGCTGGCCACGTCGACGACCTCGACCTGCTCGCCGGCGCCCTTGCCGTTGACCCCGTCGTTGAGCATCGTCGAGCAGAACGGGCAGCCGACCGCGATGGTCTTCGCCCCGGTGGCCATGGCCTCCTCGACCCGGTCCACGTTGATCCGCTTGCCGATCTTCTCCTCCATCCACATCCGGGCGCCGCCTGCGCCGCAGCAGAAGGAGCGCTCGCTGTTGCGCGGCATCTCGGTCAGCTCGCCCTGGATGGAGTCGCCGAGCACCTCGCGCGGGGCGGCGAAGACCCGGTTGTGCCGGCCCAGGTAGCAGGGGTCGTGGTAGGTCACGCCGCCGTCGACCGGCTGCACCGGGGTGAGCTTGCCGGCGGCCACCAGGTGGGCCAGCAGTTGGGTGTGGTGGACCACCTCGAACTCGCCGCCGAGCTGGCCGTACTCGTTGCCCAGCGTGTTGAAGCAGTGCGGGCAGGTGGCGACGATCTTCCGCTTGCTCTTCTCCCGGCCCTCGAACGCCTCGTTCAGGGTCTCGACGTTCTGCTGGGCGAGCATCTGGAAGACGAACTCGTTGCCGATCCGGCGGGCGGGGTCGCCCGAGCAGGTCTCGCCCTCACCGAGGATGGCGAAGGAGACGCCGGCCTCGTTGAGCAGCGTGGCCACCGCACGGGTGGTCTTCTTGGCCCGGTCCTCGAACGCGCCGGCGCAACCGACCCAGAACAGGTACTCGAAGTCGTCGACCTCGCCGACCCGCGGCACCTCGAAGCCGAGGCCCTTGGTCCAGTCCTCGCGGGTGTTCTGCGGGGCGCCCCACGGGTTGCCCTTGTTCTCCAGGTTGCGGAGCATGACGCCGGCCTCGGACGGGAAGCTCGACTCGATCAGCACCTGGTAGCGGCGCATGTCGACGATGTGGTCGACGTGCTCGATGTCCACCGGGCACTGCTCGACGCAGGCGCCGCAGGTGGTGCAGGACCAGAGCACGTCCGGGTCGATGACCCCGCCCTCCTCGGCGGTCCCGATCAGCGGCTTCTCGGCCTCCGCGAGGGCGAGCACGTCGACGTGGGCGAGCTGGGCGGCGGTCGCCTTCTCCTCGCCCGTCAGGTCCTTGCCGCCGCCGGCGAGCAGGTACGGCGCCTTGGCGTACGCGTGGTCGCGCAGGCTCAGTACGAGCAGCTTCGGCGAGAGCGGCTTGCCGGTGTTCCAGGCCGGGCACTGCGACTGGCAGCGGCCGCACTCGGTGCAGGTGCTGAAGTCCAGCAGGCCCTTCCAGGTGAACTGCTCGACCTGGGCGACACCGAACTGGTCCTTCTCCGGGTCGGCCTCCTCGAAGTCGAGCGGCTTGCCGTCGCTCATCATCGGCCGCAGCGCGCCGAGGCCGGAGCCGGCGGCCTTCTCGGGCTCGCGCTTGAAGAAGATGTTGGGGAACGCCAGGAACCGGTGCCAGGCGACACCCATCGTGACGTTCAGCGAGATCACGATGAGCCAGGTCATCGAGATGACGATCTTGATGAGGGCGGCGACGCTGACGCCGGCCGTCCAGGCCGGGAGCGCGGCGCCGACCGCGTGGCTGAGCGGGGTGGCCCAGACCGGGTACTCGAAGTGGTCGGTGGCGACCTTGAAGCCGCGGATCACGAAGCCGAAGATCAGGACCAGCAGCACGACCCACTCGACGAAGTAGCCCTGCCACATCGTCGAGCCGGTGAACCGGGAGCGGTTGCCCGGCCGGTTGGGCCGGTTGCGCAGCCGGATCGCCATCAGCACCCCGATGCCGATCAGGCCCAGGATCCCGATCCACTCGGTGGCCAGGCCGAAGATCGTCCAGTGCCCGACGACCGGCAGCCCGCCGCCGGGGGTGACCACCTCGAAGTACGCCTCGAGCACCAGCAGTGACAGCACGATGAAGCCGACCATCACGAACCAGTGGGCCGCCCCGACCACGCTCCACTTCAGCATGCGGGTGTGGCCGGCGGTCTCCACCAGCATCTTCCTGGTGCGGGCGCCCTTGTCGCCGAAGCGCTCCGGGGCGGGCTGCCCGAGCCGGATGACGGCCGTCATCTTCATGACCGCGCGCACCGCAAGCCACACCGCCACGGCGGTGATGGCGGCCGCGAGGATCGTGGTGACGATCTGGACGCTGCCCATCGAGTTGGCCTCCCGGTCTGCTGCTTGTCAGTGCAGCCTACGCGCGAGGTTACCCAGCAGTAACGTGAGTTATCTCGCATCCGGCCACGCCGCCCTGCCGACACCTTAGGTGCAGCGGGCGCCGGGCGCCGGTCAGGGGCGTCCCGGCGTGACGTACGCCCGGGTCGCGGCGACGGAACCGGTCAGTGCGAGGCGACCGCGGTCAGCGCCAGCGGGAGAGCAGGATCAGCGAGGAGACCATCGCGCCGAAACCCACCGCGAGGTTCCAGTAGCCCCACGACGCGACGGGGTACGCCTGCTCGGAGAGGTAGTAGACGACCAGCCAGCCGATGCCCACCACGATCAGCGCGACCGCGGTGATCGGCAGCCAGACCGGGCTAGGCTTGCGCGTCGCCGCCGTCGCCGTCGGACGCACGTCCGTCGGCGGGGTGTACACCTTCTTCTTGCGGACCTGAGACTTGGGCACGACGCTCTCCAGAGGGGGGTACGACCTCGTCCGGCCTGACAACCGGGCGCGGGGGCGACGGTCCATGGCCAATAATGTTCGACAGCTAGCGTAGTCCCGACGGACCGTCCAGGCCACGAATGGGGTCAGGCCGGTGCATGGAGTGACCGAAAAGGGCGGGACTTTTCGGGTCGAGCGGACCGGTCCGCGCCCTCGCGGGCCGGAACGAGACGACGGGAAGGGGAACGCCCGGTGGAGTACACGTCCGGCGCCGCCTCCTGGCAGAAGGTCCTCCGGCGCGCGGTGGTCGGCCTGCTGCCCCGCCGGCCGCGGCAGCGCCGCCCGGGCTGGTCGATCGGCGTGCCCCTGATCGCCGCCGCGGCCGGGCTCCTGTTCACCACCACCGCGACCACCGCCGGCGGCACCTCGCTGCGCGAGGACCGGCGTCCCCAGCTCACCCAGTTGATCGAGGACCGGCGCGAGCAGGTCGCGGCCAGCGAGGCGAAGGCCGCCCGGCTGCGCGCCGAGGTCGAGGAGCAGACCGGCGAGCTGGCCGGCGCCGACGGCCCGATCAAGGCACAGCGGGACCGGGCCGCCGCCACCCGGCAGGCAGCCGGGTTCACCGCGCTCACCGGCAGCGGCATCACCATCGAACTCAACGACGCGCCCCGGCGGGCCGACCAGAGCCTGCCCAAAGGTGCCAGCAACGACGACCTGGTCGTCCACCAGGGTGACGTCCAAGCGGTCGTGAACGCGCTCTGGGCGGGCGGCGCCGAGGCCATGTCAATCATGAACGTGCGCGTGCTCAGCACCAGCGCGGTACGCTGCGTCGGAAACACCCTGCTGCTGCACGGCCGGGTGTACTCCCCTCCTTTCAAGATCGTGGCAATCGGCGACCCCGCCGCGTTCCAGCGGGAACTCGCCGCGTCTGAGGGAGTCCGGTTGTTCAGGGAAGCCGTCGACCACTACCAGCTCGGCTACTCCGAGAACATCTCCACGGTCACCGTGCCGGCGTTCGAGGACTCGACCGCACTGCAGTCGGCGAAGGTGCCCCGGTGACACCGGACGACCCCCGGGAGCGGGACGGGCGACACCGCGACCCGAGCGAGGACCCGACGGCGTTCCTCCCGAAGGTCGACCGACCGGCGCCCGCGCCGCCCCGCCCCCCGCTCGACCTGCCCTGGCCGGACCGGACCGCGCCTCCACCGACCACCGCCGGCCGGCCGGCCG
>NZ_MUYZ01000479.1:0-3250 GCF_003013775.1 Micromonospora sp. MH33 | reverse complement strand
GCGTGGCGCCCGCGGTCCGGGCCGCCGGCGCGCCGCGCAGCCTGGTCCACAGGCCGCCGAGGTCGGCCTTGCCGACCCGCAGCGCGGCGCCGTTGATGCTCTCCAGCGGACGGGCCGCGGTGGCGCCGGCAAGCGGCCGGACCCGCCCGGCGGCCGGCTCCTGGTAGCGCACGATCAGCGGGAGCGCGTCCTGCGCGGCGTCGCCGTAGCCCTCGGCGGCCAGTTCCTCCACGTCGAACAGGTCCGGGTCGAGCAACCCGGCGGAGAGGTACGGGACGACGTCGCTGGGCAGCACCCGAAGTCCGCCGTCGGCCTCCAGGGTGTGGAAGGTGACCCGCTCCCGGCCCGGGCCGGGACGGACCGTGGCGGCGACCCGGCCGGGCGCGGCCGGGGTGAGGTCGACCTGGTCGCCGGTGATCAGGGTGATGCGGGCGGCCGGTGCGGTGCCCGGGGCGGGGGTGGCCGGGCTCGGGCCGGTGGGCCGGGCGGGCGGGTCGGCGGACGCCGGTACGGCGAGTCCGACCACCAGCGCGCCGACCGCGCCGGCGGCGAGCCAGCGTGGGGACCGGTGCATGCGATGCGCTCCTCTACTCGGGTGGCCGGCCTCGGGGGGGGGGGGATTGAGGCCGGCCGACCGGAGTCTGCGACGGAGATCATCGGTCGGTCACTAGGTACGGCACGCCGCACCGGCGACATGTCGCCAGGTGGACACGGGTCGACCGCGGCCGGGCCACCCGGTGTCGGGCGGATTGCCGCCAGGGGTGGCGTGGAATGTCGCCGGCGCGGGCGATGGCCGGGGTGCCGGAACGAGTGCGTCGCCGCCCGGTTCGTGAGCCGCCGTTTCCTCCGACGGCGGCTCGTCGATCCGGTCGACCCGACCGGGGTCGAAACCCGGCCGGGCGCGGCTCGCCGTCCGCCCGCCGCGGCCGGCCGCGACTCCTCCGACACCCCGACCGTCGTGGACCCGACCACCCCCTGGCCAGGGCCACGACCGTCGGACCGCGCGGTCCGGGCGGACACGGCCTCACCGCCCCGCCCGGACTCCACCTCGACGCAGTCCGGACGCCCCGAGCGCCGTCCCGGAAGACGGCGTTGCCGGCCCCGACGAACCCCGCCCCGCCGCGAAGGCGGGACCACCCGCCGGCCCGGGTTCCGGCGAGCTACGCCGGGACCGGCGCGGCGTGCCGTCGTCGGGAGAGGCTCCTACCGTAACCCGCCCCCGGCCGTACCCGGGTACGCCGAACGGGCCGATGCCCGGACCGGCGGGTCTTCGCTGAGCCGCCGGTCAGCGACGGCTGCCGCGCCAGCCCTGCACGGGCAGGTCGAACTTGGCCACCAGCCGGTCGGTGAACGGCCGCTCCCGGAGCCGCACGATGCGCACCGGCAGCGCGCCCCGGCGCACGGTGACCCGGGCGCCCGGAGGCAGGTCGTAGACCCGCCGGCCGTCGCAGCAGAGCACCGCCAGGGTGGTGAACGGGTCCACGGTGATCGCGAACGTGGACGTCGGCGCGGTGACGAGGGGACGGCTGAACAGCGCGTGCGCGCTGATCGGCACCAACAGCAGCGCCTCCACCTCGGGCCAGACCACCGGCCCGCCGCCGGAGAACGCGTACGCGGTGGATCCGGTGGGGGTCGCGCAGACCACGCCGTCGCAGCCGTAGCGGGACAGCGGCCGGCCGTCGACGTCGACGAGCAGCTCCAGCATCTGGGCCCGCTCGCCCTTCTCCACGCTGATCTCGTTCAACGCCCACGACTCGATGGTCGGGCCGCCCTCGAACTCGGCGGTGACGTCGAGGGTGAGCCGCTCGTCCACGGTGTAGTTGCGCCCGACCACGTCGCGCACCGCGCGGTCCAGGTCGTCGATCTCCGCCTCGGCGAGGAAGCCGACCTTGCCGAGGTTGATCCCGAGCAGCGGCGCCTTGGCCGGGCGGGCCAGCTCGGCGGCGCGCAGGAAGGTGCCGTCCCCGCCCAGCGCGAAGACGATCTCCGCGCCCTCGGCGGCCTCCGGGCCGGTCACCGGCACCACACCGGGCAGGTCCAGGTCGTCGGCCTCCTCGGCGACCACCCGCACCTCGAAGCCGGCCGCGATGAGGTCGGCCGCCACCGCGCGGGCGTGCTCGGTGCTGCGCCGACGGCCCGTGTGCGTCACCAGCAGAGCGGTCCGGCTCACCCGGACACCTCCTCAGTCGTGCCCTCCGGCCCGACGGCCGGAAATCCCTGCGGGCCGGCGGCCACCACCGCGCGCACCCGGTCGGGGTCCGCGGCGGGCGCGTCCCGGCGTAACCATACGAAGAACTCCACGTTGCCGCTCGGCCCGGGCAGCGGGCTGGCGGCCACACCGGCCAGGCCCAGCCCGAGCCGCGCGGCCGCGGCGGCCACGTCGAGCACAGCCTCGGCGCGCAGCTCGGGGTCGCGGACCACCCCGCCCGCGCCGACCCGCTCCTTGCCGACCTCGAACTGCGGCTTGACCATGAGCGCCAGGTCGCCGTCGGGCCGCGTGCAGCCGGCCAGCGCGGGCAGCACCAGCCGCAGCGAGATGAACGACAGGTCGGCCACCGTCAGGTCGACCGGGCCGCCGATCGCCTCCGGCGTGAGGGTACGCACGTTGGTGCGCTCGAAGACGTGCACCCGGTCGTCGTTCCGCAGCGACCAGGCGAGCTGCCCGTAGCCGACGTCGACCGCCACCACCTCGGCGGCGTCGGCGCGCAGAAGCACGTCGGTGAAGCCACCGGTGGAGGCGCCCGCGTCCAGGCAGCGCCGGCCGGACACGGTCAGCCCCCCGGGGGTGAACGCGGCGAGCGCGCCGGCCAGCTTGTGGCCGCCCCGGGAGACGTACTCCGCGACGGGGTCCTCGCCCGTGACCAGCAGCGGGTCGGCCGGGTCGACCATCGCGGCGGCCTTGCGGGCCGGCACCCCGCGCAGCCGGACGCGACCGGCCTCCACCAGCGCGGCGGCCTGCTCACGGGAGCGGGCCAGGCCACGGCGGACGAGCTCGGCATCCAGCCGGGTACGACGTGCCATCGGTGGTTCTTCTCCGCCTCTTCTCAGGCCTGGTCGATGCTGGCCAGGGTCTCGCGCAGCGTCTCGTACGCCGCCTCGTACTGGGCGATCTGGTCCGCCGGGGACAGCGCCTCGGCGTTGGTCATGGCTTGCACCGCGGCGTCCACCGCCGGGTGGCGTGCCTCGCCGACCTCCTCGACCGGCGCCGGCCGGATGCCCGCGGGCGGGCCGGGCCGGGGACCGGCCGGCG
>NZ_MUYZ01000478.1:0-3251 GCF_003013775.1 Micromonospora sp. MH33 | reverse complement strand
TCCTCGCTCAGCCGCGGCGGGCTCGACCGGCGGGCCGTGGTGCTCGCCGCGGACCGCGACGAGCTGCTCGCCGGCCTGCGCGCCCTCGCCGACGGGGAACCGGACCCCGCCGTGGTCACGGGCGCCGCCAGCCCCCGCGGCCGGATCGCCTTCCTGTTCTCCGGGCAGGGCGCGCAGCGGGCCGGCATGGGCCGCGAGCTGTCCGCCTCCTTCCCCGCCTTCGCGTCCGCGCTGGACGAGGTCTGCGACCGGCTCGACCCGCACCTGCCCCGGCCGCTGCGCGAGGTGATGTTCGCCGAGGCCGGCACCCCCGAGGCCGAGCTGCTGAACCAGACCGTCTTCACCCAGGCTGGCCTGTTCGCCGTCGAGGTGGCCCTGTTCCGCCTCGCCGGATCGTTCGGGCTCGTCCCGGACCTCCTGGTCGGCCATTCGATCGGCGAGCTGGCCGCCGCGCACGTCGCCGGGGTGCTGACGCTCGCGGACGCCGCGGCCCTGGTCGCCGCCCGGGGCCGGCTCATGCAGGCGCTGCCGCCCGGCGGTGCCATGCTCGCCGTCGCCGCTGGCGAGGCGGCCGTGGCCGAGTCCCTGGCCGGCATCGCCGGCCGGGTCGGCATCGCCGCCGTCAACGGCCCCGCCGCCGTGGTCGTCTCCGGCGACGCCGAGGCCGTCGACGCGCTCGCCGCGCTCTGGGCGGACCGGGGTACGCCCACCCACCGCCTCCGGGTCAGCCACGCCTTCCACAGCGCGCTCATGGAGCCGATGCTCGCCGAGTTCGCCGCGGTGGCCGAGGGACTGACGTTCCGGCCGCCCACCGTGCCGATCGTGTCGAACCTGACCGGCCGGATCGCCGAGCCGGAGCAGCTGTGCCGTCCCGACTACTGGGTGCGGCACGTCCGGGAGGCGGTGCGTTTCGCGGACGCCGTGGACCGGCTCGCCGAGGCCGGCGTCGGCACGTACGTCGAGCTGGGCCCCAGCGGTGTGCTCACCGCCATGGCCGAGAGCTGCCTCGCCGACCCGGCCGCCGTGCTGGTGCCCCTGGTCCGCAAGGACCGGGCCGAGCCCCGGGGCGTGCTGGAGGCGCTCGCCCGGCTGCACACCGAGGGCGTCGCCGTCGACTGGGACGCCCTGCTCGCCGGCGCCGGCGCCCGCCCGGTAGACCTGCCGACGTACGCGTTCCAGCACGAGCGGTACTGGCTGGAGCCGGTCGGCCGGCTCGCCGACGTCTCCGGCGCCGGGCTCGGCGCGGCCGGGCACCCGCTGCTCGGCGCGGCGGTCTCCGTCGCCGGCGAGGACATGGTGCTGCTCACCGGCCGGCTGTCGCTGGCCACCCACCCCTGGCTGGCCGACCACGCGGTCGCCGACGTGGTGGTGCTGCCCGGCGCCGCGCTGGTCGAGCTGGTGGTGCGGGCCGGCGACGAGGTCGGCGTCTCCCGGCTCCGCGAGCTGACCGTCGCCGCGCCGCTGGTGCTGCCCGCGTCCGGTGGTGTCCGGGTGCAGGTGCGGGTCGGCCCGGCCGACGAGGCGGGGGCCCGCGCGGTGACCGTGCACGCCCAGGCCGAGGACGACCCGGAGGCCGGCTGGATGCGGCACGCCGAGGGCGTGCTGGAACCCGCCGCCGCCGACGGGCCCGGCCTGCCGGTGTGGCCGCCGACGACCGCGACCGAGATCGACCCGGGCGCCTGGTACGCGGCGCTGGCCGGGCACGGCCTGACATACGGGCCGGCGTTCCAGGGGCTGCGCCGGCTGTGGACCGGCGGCGGCGAGGTGCACGCCGAGGTGGCCCTGCCCGAGGAGGTGGCGGCGGGTGCGGGCGGCTTCGGCGTGCACCCCGCGCTGCTGGACGCCGCCCTGCACCCGGTCGGGCTGCTGCTCGCCGGTGACGGCGGCGGTCCGCGGGTGCCGTTCGCGTTCGAGGGTGTCCAGGTGCACGCGTCCGGCGCGGCGGCGCTGCGGGTACGGCTGTCCCGCGACGGCGACGCGGTCCGGCTGGTCGCCGTGGACGAGACGGGCGCGCCGGTCGTGTCGGTCGACTCGCTGGTCCTGCGGGAGCTGACCGGCGTGACCGCCCCGGGCGCCGCGGCCCGGTCGATGTTCGAGGTGGTCTGGCCGGCCGAGCCGGTTCCGCCCGTCGAGAGCCCGTCCGGCTGGGCGCTGCTCGCCGACCCGGACCGGCCGAACCCCGCCGGCCTGCCCGCGTACGCCGACGTGCCGGCCGTGCTGGCCGCCGTGGAGGCGGGGGAGGCGTCACCACGCGCCCTGGTGCTGCCGATGGCGGCGCCGCCCGGCGTCGAGGTGCCGGAGGCCGTCCGGGCGACCGCCTCGGAGGTGCTCGGGGTGGTGCAGGCGTGGCTGGCCGCGGACGCGTTGGCCGACTCGCGGCTGGTGGTCCTGACCCGGGGTGCGGTGGCGGCCCGGGATGGTGACCGGGTCAGCGATCTGGCGGGTGCGGCGGTGTGGGGGCTGCTCCGGTCGGCCCAGTCGGAGCATCCGGAGCGGATCGTCCTGGCCGACCTCGACCGGGACCTGGACGAGCGTGTCCTCGCGGTGCTGGCCGGCGTCGCCGGCGACCTGCCCGCCACGGGCGGGCAGGTGGCGCTGCGCGCCGACGCGGTGCTGACCCCACGCCTGGTCCGTGCCGCGATCCCGGCCGCGGACGCGCCGGCCGGGGACACGCCGGCCCTCGGCGACGGCACGGTGCTGGTCACCGGCGGCACGGGGTCGTTGGGCGCGCTGGTGGCCGAGCATCTGGTCACCGCGCACGGGGTGCGGTCGCTGCTGCTGGTGTCGCGGCAGGGGCCGGCCGCCCCGGGCGCGGACGCGCTGGTCGAGCGGCTGACCGGCCTCGGTGCCCGGGTGGCGGTGGTCGCCGCCGACGTGACCGACCGGGACCGGGTGGCCGGCCTGGTTGCGAAGGTTCCCGGCCGGCTGGCCGGCGTGGTGCACACGGCGGGCGTGCTCGACGACGGCGTGGTCTCCGCGATCAGCCCGGAGCGGCTGGCCGGCGTGCTGGCCCCGAAGGCCACCGCCGGCTGGTGGCTGCACGAGGCCACGCTCGGCCTGGACCTCGACCTGTTCGTGCTGTTCTCGTCCGTCGCGGGTGTCCTCGGCTCCCCGGGGCAGGCCGCGTACGCCGCCGCGAACGCCGTGCTGGACGCCCTCGCGGCGCACCGCCGGCAGGCCGGCCTGCCGGCGGTCAGCCTGGCGTGGGGCATGTGGGACACCGCCGGCATGGCCGCGTCGGTGTCCGACGC
>NZ_MUYZ01000477.1:0-3252 GCF_003013775.1 Micromonospora sp. MH33 | reverse complement strand
CCGGTGCGGCGGGCGGCTCCGTGTCGACCTGCGGCTCGGCGACCGCGTGCGGCTCGACCGTCGGCCCGGCGGCCTCGGCGGGCGCCTCGGTCGGCGACTCGTCCGCCGGGGCCTCGACGGGCGGCGGGGTGGTCTTGCGGCGGCGGGTACGGGTCACCTTGACCGGCGGCACCACCTCGTCGGAGGCAGCCTCCACCCCGGCCGCGGCCACCGGCTCCTCGACCGCCTTGGCTGGGGTCGCCTTGCGCCGCCGCCGGGTCTTCGGCGCGGCCTCCAGTTCCCCGGCGATCGGGGCGAACACCTCGGCCTGCGGCGACTCGCCACTGCCGGTCGCCGCCGTCGACGCCTCCACCGGCGCGTCGGTCTGCTCCGGCTGGTTCAGCGGAGCGGCCTTGCGGCGGCTGGCCCGCTTGCGGGCCGGCGGCTTTGCCTCGGCGGTGCTGTCGGTGCTGCTGCTGGCGGTCGCCTCGGCCGGCTCTGCGCCGGTCCGTTCGCCGCCCTCGGGCTCGTTCTCGAGCATGGACGTTCTCCAGTTCTGGCTGCCCCGGGCGCGGGTGAGCGCTGCCACGCAGGGTCGCCGCAAAAGGTGTTTCCGCCGGGCGCGCAGGTGCGCGACCGCCGAAGTCTGCCTGCCAGAACGCTGACCGTCGGTCAGCGCTCTCCGATGGCTGCCCCGTCGCGATCCGCGTCCAACGGATCCACGATCTCGCCCAGCGCGGTCAGCGTGCCCTGCGCCAGCCGGATCACCCTCGGGGAGACCGGCGGCTCCAGGTCGGCCACCACGCGGAGGCCGGAAAGGACGTCATCGGGTCGCACGGACGGGGTGACCTGCCGCACGACCAGTTCGAGTATCGCACACGGTACGGCCGTCGCTCCGGAAGGCGTCTCGGACGGCGGCAGCGTATCGATGGCGATGACCGCGGCACGGGCGTCGAAGGTGCGCCGCCCCTGCTTGGTCATCCGCTCGACCTGGATCTCCTCGGCGGCGGTGAACGCGCTCACCGCCCGCTCCAGCGCGGCCGGGTCGACCTCGGGCAGCTCGATCCGCCAGCGGGACGCCTCGATCCGGTCGGCCAGGCTGCCGCCGGTGGCCTCCACCGCGTCCAGCACGTCGAGCCCGGGCGACAGGGCGGCGTCCAGGGCCGCCCGCAGCTGCGCCGGGTCGACCGGCTCGCGCAGGCCGATCTCCAGGTACTCCGCCTCGCTGGCCACGCCGGTCGGGGCGGCGGAGGCGTACGAGATCTTCGGGTGCGGGGTGAAACCCTGGGAGTAGGCGATCGGCACGCCGGCCCGGCGCAGCGCGCGCTCGAAGGCCCGGGCGAAGTCCCGGTGCGAGGTGAACCGCAGCGGTCCACGCTTGGCGTACCGGATCCGGACCCGCTGGACGACCGGCGCCTGGCCGCCCTCGGGTTGAGGCTTTCTGGCGATCGTGAGCTCCTCGGCTGTACCTGCGTGTCCGTCCCATCCTGGCGCAGCGGCCGGCACGGCCCGCAGCCGGGGCGGCGCGAGCGGCCGAACGAACCGGTCGGAACCGGTCAGCGAGGGATTCCGCGCCGCCCGGAGACGACGGTGGCCGGCCGGTGACACGCAGGTCACCCGGCCGGCCACCACGGTTTCAGGACCGGTTCCCGCCCGGTGGCGGGTAGGACCCCGGTGGCGGCGGAACGTGACCGGGCGGCGGGGCGTACGGGTTGGCGCCCGGCGGGGCATGACCGCCCGGCGCGCCCGGCGCGTGGTAGCCGGCCGGGACGGGCGGGGTGCCGTAACCACCCCCGGCGCCCTGGTCGAGCAGTTCGTCCGGTACGTCGGCCGCCCGGGCCGCCTCGCGGCGGTAGCGGCGCCGGTTCCAGATCAGGAAGACCACCAGCGCCACCAGCACCACCAGTGCCACGGCGATACCGATGCCGATGATCATGACCTGCTGGTCCGTGGGACCGCCGCGGTCGCCGTGCTCGGTGACGTCGAAGTCGTCGTCCTCGGCCGCCTGCGGCGGGGCCGGGCTGGCCGCGGCCGGCTCGAGCAGCGGGTTCGCCGAGACCGCCGGCACCTTGGCGGTCAGCGCCGCCACCGGGTCGACGCGGCCGAAGCCGTACTGCGGGTCACGGCCGGGTGGGCCGGCGTCCCGGGCGGTCCGGATGATCCGGTTGATCACGTCGGGGGCGGAGAGGTCCGGGTACCTCGACCGGACCAGCGCCGCGATGCCGGAGACGATCGCGGTGGCGTCGGAGGTCCCGTCACCCCAGCCGTAGCCGTGGTCCGGGCCGGCGTTGTAGATGCCGTCGGCCGGGGCGGACACCACGGCCTCGGGCCCCTGCGTCGAGCCGGACCAGAACCGCCCACCCCTGGTGGTGCCGGTCACCGCGATCACCCCGCGGACGTTGGCCGGGTTGATGATGCCGTCGTGACCGCGGGCGGTGTTGCCGGCCCCGGCCACCACGACCACGTCCTTGTCCAGGGCGTACCGGATCGCGGACTCCTCCTCGGCGGACGCCGCGCCCATGGCGCCGTAGGACAGGTTGACCACCTTGGCGCCGCCGTCGACGGCCATCCGGATGCCCTGCGCCGACGCCGCCTCGCTGACCTCCCCGTCGCCCGGCTTCGTCTTGATCGGCAGGATCCGTACGCCCGGCGCGATGCCGGTCACCCCGTCCGGACCGGCGTTCTTCGCCGCGATGATGCCGGCCATGTGGGTGCCGTGGCCGTCCGCGTCGGAGCGTCCGTCCCCGGCGGCGCCGTAGCTGCGGCCACCGGGCAGCACCTGACCGGCGAGCTCCGGGTGGGTGGCGTCGACACCGCTGTCCACCACGGCCACGACCACCCCGCGCCCGGTCGAGAGCCGGTGCGCCTGGTCGATCCGCAACTCGTCCAGGTACCACTGCTCGGCCCGTCGCGGCGCGGCGGCCGCCGGTTGGGCGGCCCCCAGCACCATGAGCCCCGCCAGCAGGCCGGCCGCGACCGGCCGGAGCGCGCCCACGTGCAACCTCATCCGTCCGTCCTCAGCGCAGGATGCCCGGGGACGCGGCGTCACCGCTGCCCCACGGATCGTCGTCCTCAGTCAACCACGACGAGTGCTCGCTGCCGGAGCCGCCGTGCCCGGCGCCGCCGTGCCCGCCCATCATGCCGCCGCCCATCATTCCCGCGCCGCGCGCGCCACCCGCGCCCGCGCCGGTCGCGTTGCGCAACGCGCTGGCCGCGCTGGTCATCGGCGGCACCTTGCCGTTGCCGCCGCCGACCATGCCGGGGATGCCGCCC
>NZ_MUYZ01000476.1:0-3263 GCF_003013775.1 Micromonospora sp. MH33 | reverse complement strand
CGCCGGCCGGCGCCGCGCCCCGGGCCCGGCCCCGGCGGCGGCGCAGCCGGCGGCGGAGCATCAGGTCCTCGTACCACCAGCGGCCGCCGCGGCGGGCGAAGGCGGCCACCACGGCCAGCAGCGCCAGCACGGCGACGACGGCGAGCAGCCAGGCCGGGCCGCCGGTGGCGAACCAGACGGCGAGCGCGGCGCACTCCAGCACCACGAGCTGGCCGACGACCACCGGGCCGAGCCGGCCGCGCCGGCGCTTGTCAGCCGGGGTGACCGGTCGGTCCGCCGGCACGGCGGGGGCGGTGGCCGTACGACCGGGTGGCGCCTGGACCTGGGTCATCGGTGAGCGTCCCTTCTGGACATCCTGGGCATCCGCCGGTGTGGTGCGTCGCCGGGGGGCGGGCGGGGTCCCGGTGAACCGTCGACGGCCCCTTATCGTAGGGAAGCCCGCGGCGGAGTTCGGACCTGATCGTCGCGGACCCACCCCTGCCGGAGGTTAGTCATGCGGACCCGCCGCGATCAGGTGCAGGCGTACCGCTTCGTCACCCGCCGGATCGTCTCGGCGCTGCTCTCCGGCGACCCGGAGACCAACGACCTGCCGATGCGGCGCCTCGGCATGGCGGTGTTCGGCAGCGTCATCGCCGCCGCCGTCGTGCTCGGCGGCGCGGGCGCGTACGGGCAGTTCACTAGCAACTCCGCCCCGCTGGAGCCGAACACCCTGGTGATCGAGCGGGAGACCGGCGCCACCTACGTCTTCGGCGACGACAAGGTGCTGCACCCGACGCTCAACTACGCCTCGGCCCGGCTCATCCTCAACGACGCCGGCGCGCCGGTCCGCACCATGTCGCAGGCCTCGATCAGGGACCGGCCGCGGGGCCGGGCGGTGGGCATCGTGGGCGCCCCGGACGACGTGCCGGACAGGAACTCCCTGGTCGGCCTCCCCTGGTCGGTGTGCGACGTCCCGGACCCGAACGACCCGCAGCGCTCCACCACCCGCCTGGTGATCGACCGGCCGCTGCCCGGCGGCACCCCGCTCACCGACCGGGCGGTCCTGGTCAAGGTGAACGACGCGCGCTACCTGCTCACCGGCGGCGCCCGGCTGCGGGTGGTCGGCGACGAGCAGGCGCTGGTGGCGTTGAAGATGGCCGGCGCGGCCACCCTCACGGTCGGGCAGCAGTTGCTCAACGCGGTGCCGGTCGGCCCGGCGCTGCGCAAGCCGACCATCGACGGGGAGGGCGGCCCGAGCGGGCTGACCGTGGGCGACCGCCCGGCCCGGGTCGGTCAGGTCTACCGGGCCGCCGGTCAGTACTACGTGCTGGCCAAGCAGGGCCTGGTGGCGATCGGGGAGGTCACGGCGCTGCTGCTGTTGGGCGGCGGCGGCCAGGTCACCGACATCACGCCGGACCAGGCCGGCCAGCTCCTCACCGACCAGCGGCTGGAGGCCGAGGGGCTGCCGGCCCGGCTGCCCACCCTGCACGAGGTCCGCGCGGGGCGGACGGTGCTCTGTGCCACGTACCGCTCCGGTCCGGCCGGCCAGCCGACCACCACGCTGGAGGTCTTCGACCAGCCACCGGCCGAGCTGACCGCGGCGACCGCCGTGCCCGCGCGGCAGAGCGCCCGGGACGCGGTCCGGACCGCCGAGAGCGTGCTGCTGCCCGGCGGTAAGGGCGTGCTGGTGCAGGCCACCGCCGGGGAGACCGGCAAGCCGGCGGCCGGCTCCACGGTCTACCTGATCACCGCCCAGGGGGTCCGTTACCCGCTCGGCACCGCCTCCGGCGACGCGAAGAGCGCCCTCGGCTACGGCGACGTGACCCCGCTCGCGGTGCCCGCGTCCCTGCTGGCGCTGGTGCCGACCGGGCCGACCCTGGAGCGCGAGGACGCGATGACCCACTTCGATCCGGGTGCCACGCCCGGCGGCGGCGCGACGGCCGGCCCGGGCGACGACGCGGCACCCGCGTCGGGCGGCTGACCACCGCCGCGACGGTCCAGAGTGGAATGGACCCGATGACGGGTCGCCCCGGTTGGCCCGGGTCGACTAACCTGAACGAGGCCAACGGTTCTCGACGATGACTACGGGGATGCAGCCATGACCGGGCGCACGACAGTAGACGTACTGTCCTTGGAGGACTTTCACCAGCGGCTCGAGCGCAGGCTGAGCGAGGCCGAGTCGGTGTTGAAGAAGCTCAACACCGAGATGCAGTGCCGGCCGCCGGCACTCGGCACGTTCACCGACGCCAACGACAACTCGCGTCGCTACTCCGAGACGCACCAGAGCTACGTCAACCACGTCGAGCGGCTGCGGCGGGCCATCGTGGCCGCCCAGAAGGCCACCAAGACGATCATGACGAACTACAAGACCGCCGAGGCACGCAACGCGGCCGCCGCGGCCGACATCGCCGCCGCCCTCTCCGGGCTGACCGAGGCGATGAAGCCGAAGGGAGATGATCCGCGTGTCTGAATACACCCAGCGCTATGAGCACGTCAGCCACAAGGAGCTCTACCAGGGCGTCAACGCGGGTGACCCGAAGCAGATCGAGGGGCTCAGCGCCCAGTGGACCTCCCTCAAGGGCACCCTCGACGACCTCGGCCGCGACCTGACCGCCGACCTGGACGCGCTGCTGAAGACGTGGACGGGCGACGCCGCCCGGGAGTTCCACCGCCGGCTCAACCTGGTCGCCGACTACTCCGGCAACCTGGCCGAGGGCATGACGGGCATCCGGCAGGCGCTCGACATGATGGCCAGCGAGCTGCGCACCGCCCAGGCGAAGGCGGAGAGCCCCGAGGAGACCGACGACAACGACAAGATGCTCTCCAACGCCGGGAAGGGCTTCCTGGTCGGCGGCCTGCCGGGCGCGCTGGTCGGCGGCATCGTCGGCCACGAGCAGGACAAGGCCGAGCAGGAGAAGGCGCACCAGCGAATGGTGCAGGTCGTCGCCAAGCTGGCCGAGGGTTACGACTTCTCGGCGTACGGCCGGATCGTCGTGCCGGAACCGCCGGACTCGGGCCTCCCGGGCCACGGCGACCCGACGGACCCGACGCTGCGCAGCGGCCCGTCGGTGAGCACGCCGTCGGCCGGGCCGGGCGTCGGCAGCTTCGGTCCCGCGGCGAACGGCACCGCGACCACCTCGGGCGTGCACCACACCGCCCCGGGCAGCGGCACGGTGGGCGGCGGCACGACGGGTGGCGGCACGGGCGGCCAGCCCGGCACGGGCACCCCGGGCACCATCGGTTCGGTCGGCACCGTCGAACCGACCGGCACCTCGCTCGCGGGC
>NZ_MUYZ01000475.1:0-3268 GCF_003013775.1 Micromonospora sp. MH33 | reverse complement strand
CCCCGGGGGCGCCGCGGGCGTACCTGCTGGGGCTGGACCCGGCGGGGGACGGGCGGGCGGTGGTGGCGCTCGGCAACCCGGATCGGGCCGACGCCGTGCTGACATACGTGCCGGGGATGACCGCGGACCTCGCCGACGCCCCGGCCGAGCTGGGCCGGGCCGCCCGCGTGCTGGACCGGTGCGCGGCGCTCGGGCCGGGCACGGAGGCGGCGGCCGTGCTCTGGCTGGACTACGACGCGCCGGACTTCCTGCCCGAGGCGGCGCGCGACCGGCAGGCCGAGGAGGCCGGGCCGGCCCTGCACCGGTTCCAGGAGGGGCTGCGCGCCTCGCACGAGGGGCCACCGGCCCGGCAGACCGTGCTCGGGCACAGCTACGGCTCGCTGGTGGTCGGCACCGCCGCCCGCGATCACGGGCTGGGCGCCGACGCGCTGGTCTTCGTCGGCTCCCCCGGCGTGGGCGTCGACCACGCGGCCGAGCTGCGGATGCCGCCCGGCCAGGTCTGGGCCGCCACCGCGCCGGACGACGTGATCCAGCTGGCCCGGCCGCCCGAGGACCTGGCCCGCCGGGCCCTGCTGGCCGGCACGCCGCTCGGCCGGGCCGCGGCGCTGCTCGACCCGCACGACGACCGACTCTGGTTCGGCACCGACCCGAGCACCCCCGGCTTCGGCGGCCGGCGCTTCGCCAGCGGGCGCCACGGGCATGCCGGCTACTGGGATCCCGGCAACCCGGCGCTGGACGGGATGGCCCGGATCGTGCTGGGCCGATGACCGCCCGTTGGCCGGACACGGCACGGCCCCTCCGCCGTGGGACGGAGGGGCCGCGACCGGGTCGACTACTCGACGGTGACCGACTTGGCCAGGTTCCGGGGCTGGTCGACGTCGTGCCCGCGGGCGGCGGCGATCTCGGCGGCGAGCACCTGGAGCGGCACCGTGGTCACCAGCGGCGCCAGCAGCGTCGGCGTGCGCGGCACGTAGATCAGGTGGTCGGCGTAGCGGACCACCGCCTCGTCGCCCTCCTCCGCGATCACGATCGTACGGGCGCCCCGGGCACGCACCTCCTGGATGTTGGAGACGACCTTGTCGTGCAGCATGCCCCGGCCGACCGGCGACGGCACGATGCAGATGACCGGGGTGCCCTTGTCGATCAGCGCGATCGGGCCGTGCTTCAGCTCGCCGGCGGCGAAGCCCTCGGCGTGCATGTACGCCAGCTCCTTGAGCTTCAGCGCGCCCTCCAGGGCCACCGGGTAGCCCACGTGCCGGCCGATGAACAGCACGGTCGGCTCCGACTTCAGGTCGCGGGCCAGCTCGCGGACCGGCTCGATCCGGTCGAGCAGGTCGCGCAGCTTGCCCGGCATCTCCTGGAGCTGGCCCACCACCGCGCCCACCTCGTCGGCGAACTTGATCCCGCGCACCTGGGCCAGGTGCAGGCCGATCAGGTAGCAGGCCACGAGCTGGGTGAGGAACGCCTTGGTGGAGGCGACCGCGATCTCCGGGCCGCCGTGGGTGTAGAGCACCGCGTCGGACTCGCGCGGGATGGTCGAGCCGTTGGTGTTGCAGATGGCCAGCACCCGGGCCTTCTGCTCCTTCGCGTGGCGCAGCGCCATCAGGGTGTCCATGGTCTCGCCGGACTGCGAGATGACCACGATCAGCGTGGACCGGTCCAGCACCGGGTCGCGGTAGCGGAACTCGCTGGCCAGCTCCACCTCGCACGGGATCCGCGTCCAGTGCTCGATCGCGTACTTGGCGACCAGGCCGGAGTGGTAGGCGGTGCCGCAGGCCACGATGAAGATCTTGTCGACGTCGCGCAGGTCCTGCTCGCTGAGGCGGACCTCGTCGAGGGCGATCTCGCCGCTCTCGGTGAGCCGGCCGAGCAGCGTGTCGGCGATGGCCTGCGGCTGCTCCTCGATCTCCTTGAGCATGAACCAGTCGTAGCCACCCTTCTCGGCGGCCGACGAGTCCCAGTCGATGTGGAAGTCCTTGCCGGTCGCGGGCTGGCCGGCGAAGTCGGTGATCTCGATGCTCTCCGGCGTGATCAGGACGATCTGGTCCTGGCCCAGCTCGACCGCGTCGCGGGTGTGCTCGATGAACGCGGCCACGTCGCTGGCCAGGTAGTTCTCGCCGTCACCGCGTCCGACCACGAGGGGCGAGTTGCGCCGGGCGCCGACCACCGCGCCGGGGATGCCGGCGTCGACGGCGAGCAGCGTGAAGGCGCCCTCCAGCCGCTGGCAGACCAGCCGCATGGCGGAGGCGAGCAGCTGCGGGCTGTCGACCTCGCCGGCCGAGCGCAGGTCGGCCAGGGAGCGGGCGAGCAGGTGGGCGGCGCACTCGGTGTCGGTGTCGCTGGCGAACTCGACGCCGTCGGTCTCCAGCTCGGCGCGGAGCTTCGCGAAGTTCTCGATGATGCCGTTGTGGATCACGGCGACCCGGCCGTCCGGGGAGAGGTGCGGGTGGGCGTTGCGGTCGGTCGGGCCGCCGTGGGTGGCCCACCGGGTGTGGCCGATGCTGGTGGTGCCGTCGCCGATGCCGATCGGGCTGGCGGCGCAGGACTCCGGGTCGGTGGCGGCGCGCTCGGCCAGGACCTTCTCCAGGTTGGCCAGCTTGCCGGCCTTCTTCTCGATCAGCAGCTCGTCGTCGCAAACGACGGCGACGCCCGCCGAGTCGTAGCCGCGGTACTCCAGCCGCCGCAGTCCGTCCAGCACGATGCCGAGCGCCGGGCGCGCACCGGCGTAACCCACGATTCCACACATGGTTCGCAGCCTAACCCAGCTTCGCTCATCACGCGTGCTCGGAAGCCGGGTAAACGATCACTGAATTTGAGCGAACCGGTCAGCGGATGACAAGGATCGGACAAACCACCCAGGCAGTCCGGCGGACCGGAAGCGCGGCACGGGACCGACGGCCGACGCGTCCGGCGGGACCCGGGCCGGCACCCGCGCGCGGGTGCGTGCGGCTGGTCGTCGGGCCGTACATTGAGGGCCCGGTCGGGGCGACCCGGCCCCGCCCCTCCCGCGGTCGTCCGCGCCGTCCCCTGCGAGCTGAGCCGATGTCCGAGACGACCCCCACCCCCGAGCCGGGGCACAGCACCGGCCCGAGCGACCCGACCGCCCCGCCGGCCGCCCCGGAACCCACGACCTGGACGCCGCCGGACCCGCTCACCGCCCCGCAGCCCTGGGCGCCACCCGCCCCCTGGGCGCCGGCTCCATGGACCCCCAGCCCGTGGGGCCCACCCGGATCCGCCGCGCCCGGCGGGACCCCCAGCCCGTGGGGCC
>NZ_MUYZ01000474.1:0-3303 GCF_003013775.1 Micromonospora sp. MH33 | reverse complement strand
CGGGGGTGGCCCGGACGAGCCGGCGCGCGTACAGGCCGGTGGGCCGGAGGGCGAGCTGGTCCTCGTCGCCGGCGGCGGTGAGGGCCGCCACCAGCGCGGCCGGGTCGACGTCCTCGTCGGGCAGGTCGAGCAGGCCGACCCGGAGCTGCGGCAGTTCGAGCCCGGCCACCCGGCCGAGGCCCCACAGGCCGCCCTGGGCGGCGCTGCGGACCGGGTCACCGGCGGCGGTGGCCACCGCGCCCGAGGTGAGGCACCAGAGCGGGGCGGTGCCGCCGGCGTCGTGCAGCGCCTGGACCAGCAGCAGGGTGGCCGCCGTGCCGGTGGGCAGGGCCGGGTGTTCGGGGTGCGGCCCGTCCCGCAGGCCGAGCAGGGAGACCACCCCGTCGACCGGCCCGTCGGCGAGGGCCTTGCCCAGCCGGGCGGCGAGGTCGACGCGGGTGGCGGCAGCCGGGTCGACGGTCACCCGCCGTACCTCCGTGCCGGTCGCCGCGAGCGCGCCGGCGATCCGGTCGGCGGCCGGCTCGCCGTCGGGGGCGACCAGCAGCCAGTCGCCGACCGCGCCCCGGTCGCCCGGGTCGAGCCGCCGCCAGGTCACCTGGTACGCCCAGCCGTCGACGGTGGTCTCCCGGGTGCGGCTGCGGTGCCAGCTGGTGAGGGCCGGCAGGGCCGGGGTGAGCTGGTCGAGGGCGTCGTGACCGAGGCGGGTGGCGAGGGCGCTCAGGTCGCCGCTCTCCACGGCCGCCCAGAACTCGGCGTCCGCGGCGTGCCGCCGGGTCGGGGTGTCGGGCCAGTAGCGCTGGTGCTGGAAGGCGTAGGTCGGCAGGTCGACGCGGCGGGCGCCGGTGCCGGCGAACCAGGGCTCCCAGGTGACCGGGACGCCGTGGACGTGCAGGTCGGCCAGGGCGGCGAGCAGCGCCCGGGTTTCGGGCCGGTCCTTGCGCCCGACGGCGACCGCGTGGATGTCCGCGCCGGCCGGCAGGGCGTCGGCGGTCAGCGCGGTGAGCACGCTCTGCGGGCCGACCTCCAGGAAGGTGTTCGCCCCGGCTGCGTGCAGGGCGTTGATGCCGTCGGCGTAGCGGACGGCCTCGCGGACGTGCCGGACCCAGTAGTCGGGGCTGCGCAGCTCGTCGCCGTCGGCGAGCGCGCCGGTCAGGTTGGAGACGACCGGCAGGAGCGGCGCGGCGAAGGTCAGTCCGTCGAGGACGGTGCGGAACTCGGCGAGCATCGGCTCCATGAGCGGGCTGTGGAACGCGTGACTGACCGTCAGGCGCCGGGTCCGCGCGCCCCGTTCGGTCCAGGTTCGCTCGATCGCGTCCAGATCGGCCAGCGGTCCGGAGACGACGACCGCCGACGGGCCGTTGACGGCGGCGATGCCCACCCGGCCGGCGAGCCCGTCGAGGGAGGCCAGCACCGCCGCCTCCGGCGCGTGCACGGCGAGCATGCCGCCGCCGGACGGCAGCGCCTGCATCAGCCGGCCGCGCGACGCCACGAGCCGGCACGCGTCGGCCAGGGACAGCACCCCGGCCACGTGCGCGGCCGTGATCTCCCCGATCGAGTGCCCGCCCACGAGGTCCGGCACGATCCCGAAGGACTCGACCAGCCGGAACAGCGCGACCTCGACGGCGAACAGGCCGGCCTGGGTGAACTCCGTCTGGTCCAGCAGTTCCGCCTCTGCCGTGCCCGCCTCGGCGAACAGCACCTCCCGCAACGGCCGGGACAGCAGCGGGTCCACCTGCCCGCACACCTCGTCCAGCGCCGTCGCGAACACCGGGAACGTCGCCGACAGCTCCCGGCCCATCCCGGCGCGCTGGGCGCCCTGGCCGGAGAAGAGCACCGCCAGCTGGCCGCGCTGTTCGGCGGCGCCGCTGACCGGCGCGGCGGAGGACGTGCCGGCGGCCAACGCGCGCAGCCCGGCCAGAAGCTCGTCCCGGTCGGCGGCGGCCACCACGGCCCGGTGCTCCAGGGCCGGGCGGGCCGTCACCGACGACCACCCGACGTCCACCGGACGCAGCGTCTCGTTCCCGGCCAGCCAGCCCGCCCAGCGGGACGCCTGCCCGGACAGGGCTTCGGCGGAGCGGGCCGACAGCAGCACCGGCACCGGCGGCCGCGGGGCGTCGACCACCGTGGCCGGCTCGGCGTCGGTGACCGGCGGCTGTTCGAGGATCACGTGCGCGTTGGTCCCCGAGATGCCGAAGGACGACACGGCGGCCCGGCGCGGCCGGTCCACCGCCGGCCACGCCGTGGGGGCGGTGGCGAGCGTGACGGCCCCGGCGGTCCAGTCGATGTGCGGGGACGGCTCGTCCACGTGCAGCGTCGGCGGGACGAGGCCGTGCCGCATGGCCAGCACCATCTTGATCAGACCGGCCACGCCGGCCGCCGCCTGGGTGTGGCCCAGGTTCGACTTGATCGACCCGAGCAGCAGCGGCCGGTCGGCGGGGCGGTCCTGACCGTAGGTGGCGAGCAGGGCCTGGGCCTCGATGGGGTCGCCGAGGGTGGTGCCGGTGCCGTGGGCCTCGACGGCGTCCACGTCGGCGGGAGACAGCCGCGCGTTGGCCAGGGCCTGGCGGATGACCCGCTGCTGCGACGGACCGTTCGGCGCGGTGAGCCCGTTGGACGCGCCGTCCTGGTTGACCGCGCTGCCCCGGACCACGGCGAGGACACGGTGACCGTGGCGGCGGGCGTCGGACAGCCGCTCGACCAGCAGCATGCCGACACCCTCGGACCAGCCGGTCCCGTCGGCCGCAGCCGCGAAGGACTTGCACCGCCCGTCGGGGGCGAGGCCGCGCTGGCGGGAGAAGCCGACGAACGCGCTGGGGGTGGCCATCACGGTGACCCCACCGGCCAGGGCCAGCTCGCACTCCCCCGCCCGCAGCGCCTGCGCGGCCAGGTGCAGCGCGACCAGCGACGACGAGCAGGCGGTGTCCACGGTGACCGCCGGCCCCTCCAGGCCGAAGACGTACGCGACCCGGCCGGAGGCGACGCTGCCGGCGGTGCCGTTGACCAGGTAGCCCTCCAGCTCCTCGGACGCCTCGAGCCGGCCCGCGTAGTCGTGGTGGATCAGACCGGCGAAGACGCCGGTGGTGACCTTCGGGTTGCGCGGGTCGAGGCCGGCGTGCTCGAACGCCTCCCAGGAGGTCTCCAGCAGCAGGCGCTGCTGCGGATCCATGGCCAGCGCCTCGCGGGGACTGATGCCGAAGAACCCGGGATCGAAGTCCGCGGCGTCATGGAGGAAACCGCCGTGCCGGGTCGTGGAGGTACCGGCCCGGTCGGCGTCCGGGTCGTACAGGGCGTCCAGGTCCCAAC
>NZ_MUYZ01000473.1:0-3321 GCF_003013775.1 Micromonospora sp. MH33 | reverse complement strand
ACCGCGGGCGCGGCGCGGGAACTGGCCCGGGCCGAGCGGGTCAGCCTGCACATGGTCGGGCTGGCCGCGTTCGCCACGCTGCTCGGCGCCGCCACCGGCCGGCGCGACCTGCTCGTCGGCGTCGCCTTCGCCGGCCGGACGAGCGTCGCCGCCGAGCAGAGCGTCGGCTGCCACGTCAACACCCTGCCGCTGCGGCTGCGCCCGGCGCCCGACCGGGGCTTCGCCGACCTGCTCGCCGAGGCGCGCCGGGTCACCCTGTTCGCCGCCGCCCACCAGGACGTCCCCTTCGACCTGCTGGTGGAGCGGCTGCGGCCGACCCGCCGGCCGCGACGCAACCCCCTCGTCCAGGTCGCCTTCGGGGTGCAGAACGCCCCGCCGGCCCGGCACCGCGGCGCGGCCGGGATCGAGTTCACCGGCGTGGAACTGACCCCGGACACCGCCCGGCTCGACCTGACCCTCTGGCTCGACGAGCGGCGGGACGGGCTGGCGGCGCTCTGGACCTACCGCACCGACCTGTTCGACCACGACGGGGTGGTCGCGTGGCACCGCCGGTTCTGCGCGGTGCTGCGTACCGCCGCCGCCGACCCCCGGCGCAGTCTCGCGGACTGCGCCGACACCGCTGGGAGTGAGAGAGATGAGTGAGCAGAACCGGGTCGCGCGGACCATCCCCCGTCGCGGCCGCGACCGGAACCTGGTGGACGTCCGGCCGGACTGGCCCGGCGGCCCGCTGCCGGCGCTCGTGCGGGCCAACGTGCCCGACGTCGACCTGGCCGGCTGGCTCGCCGGCCACCGCGACGAGGTCGACGAGCTGGCCCGCGGCGCCGGGGCGGTGCTGTTCCGCGGCTTCGCCGTGGCCGGCGCCGACGACTTCCGCACCGTGATGGCGGCCCTCTCCGACGACGTGCTCTCCTACGGCGAACGCTCCTCACCGCGCAGCCAGGTCACCGAGGGGGTGTACACCTCCACCGAGCACCCCGCCGACCAGCCGATCGTGCTGCACAACGAGCAGTCGTACACGGTGAACTGGCCCCTGCGCATCGTCTTCCACTGCGAGGTCGAGCCGGGCGCCGGCGGGCGCACCCCCCTCGCCGACAGCCGCCGGGTGCTGGCCCGGCTCCGCCCGGAGACCGTCGCCGAGTTCGAGCGGCGCGGGGTGCTCTACCGGCGCAACTACCTGCCCGGCATCAGCCTCTCCTGGCAGACCGCGTTCCAGACCGAACGGCGCGCGGAGGTCGAGGCGTACTGCGCCCGGGCGCTGATCGACGTGGAGTGGGTGGGCGACCGGCAGCTGCGGACCCGGCAGGTCCGCCCGGCGGTGCGCCGCCACCCGGTCACCGGCGAGCGGACCTGGTTCAACCACGCGCTGTTCTTCCACGTCACCTCCCTGCCCGACGACGTCAGCGCCGGCCTGCGGGCCGCCCTCGGCGAGGAGGACCTGCCCTACCAGACCGCGTACGGCGACGGCACGCCCATCCCCGACGAGGTGCTGGCCGAGCTGCGCGCCGCGTACGCCGCGGAGACCCGCTCCTTCGCCTGGCAGCGCGGCGACGTGCTGCTGGTGGAGAACATGCTGGCCGCGCACGCCCGGGAGCCGTTCACCCCGCCCCGCCGGATCCTCACCGCCATGTCCGATCCGGTCGCCGCGCCCGAGCTGACCGAGGCGATCCGTGCCGGCGCCGTGCCGACCCTCACGGGAGGCCAGGCGTGAGCGCGGGGAGGGAGCCGGGGCTGCGGGCCCCGCAGTCGCGAACCAGAGATGGCGCCGTGAGCGGGCCGGCGCCCCGGCGGCGCTCCACCGGCCCGGTCACCTCGCCGGTGACCCGGCGGGTGCTCGTGGACGAACGGTTCGTGCTGCTCGTCGAGGCCGCCGTGCCCGACCTCGACCTGGCGGGCTGGGTCGCCGGGCGCCGCGACGAGCTGCTGGCCGACCTGGACCGCTACGGCGCGGTGTTCTTCCGCGGCTTCGAGGTACGCACCCCCGACGACTTCAGCCAGGCCGCCCGGGCGGTGAGCCCGGACCTGCTCGGCTACCTGGAGCGGGCCGCCCCCCGGCACGAGGTCGCCGACCGGGTGTTCACCTCCACCGAGTTCAACGCCGAGCAGTGGATCCCGCTGCACCACGAGATGTCGTACTCGCACAACTGGCCCACCCACCTCTACTTCTGGTGCGCGCAGCCGGCCACCGGCAGCGGCGGGGCCACCCCGCTGGCCAGCGAGCGGGTCATCACCCCGCTGATCCCCGCCGACGTGCGGGAGCGGTTCCTCCGCGCCGGCGTCAGCTACGTGCGCAACTACGGCCCGCACCTGGACCTGCCCTGGCAGGAGGCCTTCCAGACCACCGACCGGGCGGAGGTGGAGGCGTACTGCGCCGCCTCGGCGACCGAGTTCACCTGGCTGGGCGGGGACGGGCTGCGGACCCGGACCCGGCGGCAGGCGGTCGCCACGCACCCGCGTACCGGGGAGACGGTGTGGTTCAACCACGCCCACCTGTTCCACGTCTCCAACATGCCGGCCGAGGTGTCCGGCGCGCTGCTGCGCGAGTACGGCCCGGAGGGGCTGCCCCGCAACGCCTACTACGGCGACGGCGAGCCGATCCCCGACGAGGTGGTCACCGGCATCCGCGAGCTGTACCGGCAGCACGCCGTCTCGGTGCCCTGGCAGCGCGGCGACGTGCTGGTGGTGGACAACTTCCTGACCACTCACGGCCGGGAACCCTTCAGCGGCGACCGGCAGATCCTGGTCGCCATGTCCGACCTCTACGTGAACCGGAGTGTGCTGTGAACGGATACCGTCTGTCGCCGGTCCAGCGCCTGGCCTGGTCCGGGAAGCAGGACCTGGTCCGGGCGCGGGTCCGGCTCGACCGGCCGCTGGACCGGGCGCGGTTGCAGGCCGCCGTCGACACGGTGGTGGCCCGGCACGAGGCGCTGCGGCTGGCCCTGGTGCACCACCCCGGGCTGCGGGTGCCGTTGCAGGACGTGGACGACGCCCGGGCCGTGACGGTCGGCGCGCAGGGGGACCTGTCGATCACGCTGACCGACGACGCGCTGGAGGTGGCCGCCACCCCGCTCATCGCCGATCCGGCCAGCCTGCGGCTGGTCCTCGCCGACCTGGCCCGGGCCTACGCCGGCGAGACGCTGCCCGAGGACCCGGAGGCGTTGCAGTTCCTCGACGTGGCCGAGTGGCAGCTGGAGGAGCGGGAGCAGGTCCCGAAGGCGGAGCCCGCCGCGCCGGCCGCGCGGCTCGTCACCCCGCACGGCGACGACCCGACCGCCGTGGTCAGCGCGGCGGTGCCCGCCGCCGCGCTGGCCGACGCCGCCCGGT
>NZ_MUYZ01000472.1:0-3349 GCF_003013775.1 Micromonospora sp. MH33 | reverse complement strand
CGGGCCGGTGGAGGTGGACCGGGCGACGCTGCGGCTCGCCCTGACGGTGGGCGGGCTGGTGCTGGCCGTGCTGCTCGGCTTCGGTCTCGGCCGGCTGAACCCGCCGCCGAACCCGACCCGCACCGGGAGCCTCCCGGTGACCGGCGAGCACAGCCACGCCCCGGGCGTCGGGGCGCACTCGCACGGCGGGGCCACCGTCACCCAGGGCGGCGACGCCGACGCGGCCGGGCTGTCGATCAGCTCGGCCGGCTACACGCTCGCCCCGTCGACCGTGGAGTTCGTCCCCGGCCGGGCGGGTGAGCTGCGGTTCCAGATCAGGGACGAGCGGCGGCGGGCGGTCACCCGGTTCGCCGTCGTGCACGACAAGCCGCTGCACCTCGTCGTGGTGCGCCGTGACCTCACCGGCTACCAGCACCTGCACCCGACCATGGCCGCCGACGGCACCTGGTCGGTGCCGCTGACCCTGGCCGAGCCGGGCGCCTGGCGGGCGTACGCGGACTTCACCGCCGTGGCCGACGACGGCCGGCAGACCGCCGTGATCCTCGGCGCCGACCTGGCCGCGCCCGGCCGGTACGCGCCCCGGCCCCTACCCGCCCCGGCCACCTCGGCCACGGTCGACGGGTTCACCGTCGGCTACGCGGGCACCCCGGCGGTGGGGCAGTCGGTGCCGCTGCGGTTCCGGGTCACCGGGCCCGACGGCGCCGCCGCGCCGCTGGAGCCCTACCTCGGCGCGTACGGCCACCTGGTCGCGCTCCGCGAGGGCGACCTCGGCTACCTGCACGTACACCCCGAGCCGGTGCGGGACGGCGACGCGGTGACCTTCTGGCTGACCGCCCCCGGGCCGGGCCGCTACCGGATGTTCCTGGACTTCCAGGTCGGCGGCGTGGTGCGTACGGCCGCGTTCACCGTGCCGGTGGCCTGAGCCGCGGGTCAGCCCGCCCGGCGGACCGGGCGGCGGGCCAGGTAGCGGAGCAGGTCGCGGATGTGGTGCTTCTCCTCGGCGGGGACGTTCGGGTCGGCCAGCCGCTCCAGGATCACCCGCACGTCGGCCTCCACCGGGCCGTCCTCGGCACGGCGGCGCGGCACCGGGCCGGCGTCGGGCAGGCCCAGCGCGCGGAAGGCGGCCGTCACCGGCAGGTCGAGGGCGGCGCAGAAGCCGCGCACCTTGGCCAGTTCGGGATAGTCCTGCCAGTCGCCGGCCAGCCAGCGGAAGACGGTCGAGCGCCCCACGCCGGTGTGCGTGGCGAGATCGGTCACCGTCCAGCCGCGTTCCTCGCGGGCGTCATCGATGGCGCGTCGCACGAAACGCGCGAAGGCCATCTGCGGTGAAACCTCTGCCGAACCCATGCCGGGGGGTCTGTCCCTTTCCGCCGGAGCACCCGACTCTGGGCACCGAGCCTAGTACGCGCGCCGAAATTAGTAACTGACTGATCGGTCGGAAGGTCCCGTGGGCGGGACCGCCGAGGGCATCGACAGTGGTGAGACGTCAACTAAACTCGGCGGACCGCCCGGGAGCAGCGAACAGACGCCGAGGAGCAGCATGGCCGAGCCGGACCGTCCCGTGCCCCACCGCCCCGGGGCGGTCAGCCTCTTCTTCGTGGCGAAGGCCGGCGTCTTCGCCCTCGGCTTCTGGATCTGGCTGCTGGTGCTGGCCGTGCTCGGCGGCCCGGCGACCGGCGTGCACCTGATCGCCGCGGCCGGCGCGGTCACCACGACGCTGGCCGGCGTGGTGCTGGGCGTCCGGATGGCGCTCCAGCGCAACGCCGCCGCCCGGCACGCCGAGCTCAAGCGGCTGCTGGTCGACATCTCGTGGAACGCGTTCGCCGCCGCGGGCAACGCCGACGAGTCGGGGAAGGTGGTGCCGTTCCCGACCGTGGGGCAGGAGACCGACCGGTCCGCCAACCGGGGGCCCGGCGAGCGGGCGGCCCTGTTCGACCGTGGGGAGCGCAACCGGCGCGACCGCCGCCGCTAGGGGCGGTCGGCGAGCAGCGTCTCCAGCCGGGGCGTGACGCCCCACTGGTCGACCAGCTCGCGGTACTCGGCACGCTGGTCGTCGGTCGGCGCGCTCCCGGTGCGCCGTGCCCGGATCAGCAGGTTGCGCGGGGTGTGCCGGGAGTCGACGAACTCCACCACCTCGGCGCGGTAGCCGTGCAGCCGGAGCAGGCCGGCGCGCAGCGCGTCGGTGAGCACGTCGGCGAACCGCTCGCGCAGGATGCCCTGCCGGGTGAGCAGCTCGTACGGCCGCGGCGCGGGCCGGGCCCGGAGCTGGGCGGCCACGTCGTGGTGGCAGCACGGGGCGGCGAGCACCCAGCGGGCGCCCCAGCGCAGCGCCCGGGCCAGCGCCTCGTCGGTCGCCGTGTCGCAGGCGTGCAGCGCGAGCACCAGGTCCGGGGCCGGCTCGACCTCGGCGTCGACGATGGTGCCGGCCACGAAGCTCACCCGGTCGGTCCAGCCCAGCCGCTCGGCCAGCTCGGTGTTGCGCCGGCGCTGGTCCTCCCGGACGTCCACCCCGACCAGCGTCACGTCCAGCCCACGCTGGGACAGGTAGCGGTGGGCCGCGAAGGTCAGGTAGGCGTTGCCGCAGCCCAGGTCCACGACGCGCAGCGGCCCGGTCAGGTCGTCCGGCAGGGTGGCGGCCAGTGCCCGGAGGAACGCGTCCACCTGGCGGCGCTTGGCCGCCGAGCCGCCGATCTCGGCGAAGATCGGGTCGCCCGGGTCGAGCAGCCAGTCCTTGGCCCGGTCGTGGCCGCCCGGCTCCGGCGCCGGCCGGCTCGCCGCCGCCCGGTGCACCTGCGCCTCGCCCGACTTGGTCACCCGGAGCTGGAGCGTGCTGTCGGCGGTCTCCACATGCCAGTTGCCGAAGGGCTCGGCGAGCAGCGCGTCGACCGCCGTGCCGGCCTCCGCGCCCGGCGCCACGTTCCGGGTGTACGGCCGGGCCCCGTCCGAGGTGGAGATCTGGAGCCGGGGGCCGCCCTTGAGGGCGACCGGACGCAGCTCGGCGCGGACCACCGAGGGGCGCTGGCCGCGGCGACGCCCGGCGGCGACCGCCCGGGTCAGGGCGGGGTCGAGCAGCAGTGCCCGCACCTCGCTCAGCGCGGCATCCAGCGGTTCCGGCATGGCTTCCTCTTCCTGGGGTCGGCCGGGGGCAGGTGGAACGTGGACGTCCCCCGCACCGGGTGACCGGTACGGGGGACGTCGGATGTCTCGCGGGTCAGTCGGCGGTCGCCTCGGCCGGCGTACCGGTGCCTCCGCCACCGCCACCACGGCGGCGCCGGCGGCGGCGCGGCTTGCCGGCCGACTCGCCCTCGGCGGCCGAAGCGGCCGGCTCGGCGCCACCCTCGGCGGAGAT
>NZ_MUYZ01000471.1:0-3355 GCF_003013775.1 Micromonospora sp. MH33 | reverse complement strand
CGCTGGTGGCCGGCACGGTGGGGCCGGTCGCGCTGGTGGCCGGCACGGCGGCCGTCGCCCTGCTGGCCGTGCCGGCGGTGCCGGACCGCCCGTGGCAGGGACCGCTCGCCGTGCTCGCCGCGCTCGCCGTCGCGGCCGGGCTGCTGCGCCACCTGGTACGCCGGCTCGGCGGGATCACCGGGGACGTGCTCGGCGCCCTCCTGGAGATCGTCACCACGCTGTCCTACCTGGGACTGGTGCTGTCCGGCTGAGCGTCACCCGTCCGGGCGGGTAGCGTTCTCGGCGAGGTGCACCGGTGTGGTCGAGGGGGACGGCATGCTCATCACGGACGACTTCCTGCCCGTACCGGTGCCCGAGTCGCTGGACGCGACCTACCTGGTGCCGATCGTCGGGCTGCCGAAGGTGAGTCCGAAGACCGCGGTGGAGGGGCTCGCCGGCAGGCTCGCCGAGCCGGTGCACGGGCTGGCCCGGCAGATGCTGGACAGCCCGTTGATGACCGTGGACACCCGGCCGGTCAGCGAGTTCCCCGAGCTGCCGCCGGACCTGCTCACCGCGTTCGGGGCGACCGAGGCGCAGTTGGCCCGGCTGGCCGCCGCCACGCATCTGGTCGTGGTGCAGGCCGAGTACCGGCCCGGCTGGCCGCCGGCGCACGAGTGGGCGGCCCGGGCGGTCGCCGCGGCGGTCGCCGAAACGGTCGACGGGGACGTCGTGGACGTGTTCGGGCTCCAGTTCCTCGACCCGGCGGCCGCGTTGCGGTCGCTCCCCGACGAGCAGGGCCGGATCCGGCTGGTCGACTGGGTGCTGGTGCCGTACTCGTCGGACGCCGACGGGCTCTGGTTCACCACCAAGGGGCTGCGCCGCTTCGGGCTGCTGGAGCTCCAGGCCCAGGGCGTGCCGGACCACCTCACCCGGGCCTGGGGCGCGGTGATGACCGGGGCCGCCCGGCGGCTGCTGCGGGACTGGACCGAGGGGCTGGCCGGCGAGGAGGTGCCGGCCTTCGTGCAGCTCCCGGTGCTGGCCACGGTGACCGGGCACGACATCGCGGTGGCGTACGGCAATCCGGAGCAGCACGGCGCGACGGCGCCGGTGCTGCTGCGGCTGGAGCTGGACCCGGCGACCGACCCGGACGCCGACTCGTTCCTCACCCTCAACCCGCCGCCCGGGCACCCGGGCCCGCCCGGCCGCTACTTCGCCGCCGCCTGCGCGACCCTGTTCAACGGCATCCAGCCCGACGTCCGGTACGCCCGCTCCGGCGACGCGATGAGCCGGGCCATCGCCACCGCCCGCGCCGCGCTGGACGACATCCGGGCCCGCTTCCTCGCCGGCCTGCTCCCGGCCGAGAGCCAGCTCGTGGTCAAGTACGGCCTGCCGGGCGACGACGGCCCCGAGTACGTCTGGGCCGGGGTGACCTCGTGGGACACCCCGGAGCGGATCGTCGGCGCGAGCGCCAGCGACGCCGCCGGCGACCCGACGGTCCGGATCGGTGCCCCCGTGGTGGTGGAGGCCGCCGACGTCGTCGACTGGGCCGTCCTCGACGGCACCGGCGTCATCGAGGGCGGCTGGACCCAGGCGGTCCTCGACGCCGGCGAACCCCCGACGGACTGAGGCGTCCTTGTCGATCAGGAGGTTTGCGTGTCCGGCGGGCCGGATCCTGACGCGAACCTCTTGATCAACGGGAACGGCGGGTCGGCGGACGGAGGGTCAGCGGACGGAGGGCTCGACGAAGGGTGGGCGGGTGAGGCGCATCTGGGCGCGGCGGCCGCGGATGTCGACCTCCAGGGTCTCGCCGTCGGGGAGCTTCGGGTCGGTGTCGATCAGGGCCAGGGCGATGCCCTGCTTCTTCGTCGGGCTGAAGGTGCCGCTGGTGACGGTGCCGACCTGCTTGTCGCCGGCGTAGACGGCCATGCCGGGGCGCGGGATGGCCCGGTCGACCGCCGCCAGGCCGCGCAGCGTACGGGCGGGGCCGGCGGCCTTCTCGGCCCGCAGCACGTCCCGACCCCAGAAGGCCGGCTTGTCCCAGCCGACCGCCCAGCCGGAGCGGGCCTGCACCGGGGTGATGTCCAGGGAGAGGTCCTGCCCGTGCAGCGGGTACCCCATCTCGGTGCGCAGCGTGTCCCGCGCGGCCAGGCCGCAGGCGCGCAGCTCGTACGCCGTGCCGGCGGCGAACAGCGCGTCCCAGACGGCGAGCGCGTCGCCGGCCGGCACGACCAGCTCGTAGCCGAGCTCGCCGGTGTAGCCGGTGCGGCAGACGGTCAGCTCGACGCCCTCCAGCACGGCGGTCGAGAAGCTCATGTAGTCGTGCTCCGTCGGCAGGCCGAGCGCGCCCAGCAGCTCCGCCGAGCGCGGCCCCTGGACGGCGAGCACCGCGTACGCCTCGTGCTCGTCGGTGACGACCACGCCCTCGGGCGCCGCGGCGCGCAACCGGCGGACCACCTCGGCGGTGTTCGCCGCGTTCGGCACCAGGAAGACGTGGTCCTCGGCGTACAGGTAGGCGATGATGTCGTCCACCACGCCGCCGGTGGCGTCGTCGCAGCAGAGCGTGTACTGGGCCTTGCCGGGTGCGATCCGGCCGAGGTCGTTGGACAGGCAGGAGTTGACGAAGTCCGCGGCGCCCGGCCCGGTGATCCGGGCCTTGCCGAGGTGCGAGACGTCGAAGACGCCCACCCCGGTACGCACGGCCGTGTGCTCCTTGAGCACGCCGCCGCCGGCGTACTCGAGCGGCATCTCCCATCCCCCGAAGGGGGCGAACTTCGCGCCGAGCGCGGTGTGCCGCTCGTGCAGCGGGGAACGGCGCAGCCGGGTCGCGGCGGCGTCGGTGGTCACCTCGGTCATGGGTGCGAACTTACCGGCCCCCGACCCGCTGGTTAGCATCGGCGGGACCCCGCTGCACCTGTCGGCGGGACAGCAGCGCGTCCGGCGGGTAGGTTCGCCGCCGGAGACCTTCATCGCCGGCCCGCGACGCCGCGGCCGGCCCGGCCCGCCCGGAGTAGCTTTCGTGACATCGCCCCGCACCACCCTCAGCCTGGTCGACACCGACCCCGCCGAACTCGCCGTCGACGCGATCGTGATCGGCGTGCACAGCCAGACCGCCGAGCAGGAGTCCGGCTCACCCGCTGGCGCCCTGCTGCTGGCCAGCGGCGCGGAGAGCATCGCCGCCGCGTTCGACGGCAAGCTGACCGAGACGCTGGCCCTGCTCGGCGCGACCGGCGGCCCCGGTGAGGTGATCAAGCTGGCCACGCTGGGCACGGTCACCGCCCCGGTGGTCGCCGCCGTCGGGCTCGGCCCCGAGCCGTCCGGCGCCGCCCCGGCCCCGGAGACCCTGCGCCGGGCCGCCGGTGCCGTGGTACGGGCCCTG
>NZ_MUYZ01000470.1:0-3233 GCF_003013775.1 Micromonospora sp. MH33 | reverse complement strand
CGCCGCGCGCGCCTCGTCCTCGAATTCGCGCACCACCGCGGCGTCCCCCGTCCACCGCTCGTACTCGTCGAGCAGGATGACGTAGAGCGGGGTGCTGTCGGCGGCGCCGAAGTAGGGCGATGTGGGATGTTCTTCAAACGCGGTCAGCTCGCCGTAGCGGAACTCGCGCAGGATCTTGCCCGGCTCCTCGTCCCGGAAGTCGTCGAGCACGCTGCCCTGGTCGATGCCGAGCATCCGCAGGGTGTTGACGGCCATGTCCGGTGTGAACGGCAGGACCTGCAGGCTGGTGAGGATGGGGTCGCGGCCGGTGAGGGTGGCGTTCCACGGCAGGCCCGCCGCGGGCAGCGGCTCGGTCGGTAGCGCCAGCGGCGAGAACCGCAGCGCGGCAAGGTCGACCAGGCTGCGCTGGTAGGTCCGCTCCAGTGGCTTCCAGTCGCAGCGCAGCTGCGGAGCCTTGTCGAGCCACTGCCTCAGGTCGTGTTGGAGCCTTGCCGTGTCGCGTTGCTGGCGGGAGGGAGTCAGGTGTTCTCGCATGTCCTGACCGTCGGGATGCAGCATCAGCCCCCGGACGTGCAGCATGGTGGTCCACTGCCCGTGGGGTTCGATCCGGATGTGGTAGGTCAGCCCCTGTTCGTCGACCTGCGCCGGCTCGGTCGTGGAGATCACCGTCTCTAGCCGGTACTTCTCCCGCACGTAGCCGAGGCGCAGGCGACCGTTCTCGACGCGTTGGTAGAGCCGGCCGGCCGGCGTGCGTTCTTGTCTGACCACGAACAAGGAGCTGAAGTCAGAGCCGGCGTCCACCCGGACGGTGAACTCGGCCGGTTCCCCGGAATGGTTGAGCACTGTCAACCGCTCCTCGAAGCTGCCGGCCACCGCCCGTTCGCGGATCACCGAGACCTTGGCGTCGACGTAGTGTGTCGGGGCCCCGGGCACCAGGAAGAACCGCGCCTCGAAGTACGACGGGTCGTCCATCGCCAGTGTGCTCACCCGTTCCCCGTTGATGGTCAGTCGCCACAGCGAGAGGAACCGGGTGTCGAATGAGAAGTAGCCGGTCGGGACGTTGGGCGTCGCCGCTATGTCGCCGCTGCCGTCGCTCAACACGAAGATGTTGCCGTCCAGGATTCTGACGAGATCGGTTTTCATCCCTGCCTCCCCCGGTCCCGGGCGGCGATCCGCGGGTGACGCGCGTTGGGCGGCGGCGCGAAGAGCCGCTCCAGCAAGCTGACGAGCCGGATTTGTCCTTTGAACGTTATGTCGTTCCTCAGCCACGCCGGGTGCGGTTTGGCTTCGCCGCGGACCATCCGGTCGAAGAAGGCGTCGTCGGAGCGGATGACGGTGTCGGCGGCGCGGTTCTGCTGTGACACCCGGACGACGCCGCCGCGGATCTCCACGAACCAGTGGTCGACCTCGTGGTCACGCTCGAGGTCGAACCGTATGGTGCCGTTCGTCTTCTTCAGCAGGCGTTCGTGGCCGTGTCGTTCGAGCGCCTCGAAGAACTTCCTGGTCGCCTCCGACATGGCACCACCCCCGTAGAAATCCGCCGGACCATGAGCAGCATCATTCGCATCAGGGTGGGTCGGCCTCACCCGGAACGGATGAACCTGGACTGCGGCCGCGAGCGGCGCGGGGAAATCACCCGGTCCGGGTGATGCGGCAGGGCCTCGCTCCGGGTCAGGGTGGGTACGCGGCTCATCCGGGCTCGGCACGCGTCGGAGGGAGGCGGACATGTCGAATCCCACCACGAGCTTTTTCCAATCCCTCGCCCGTCGCGGGCACGAAACCCTCCTCGAGGACGCCACCGGGACCATACGGTTCGACCTCACCTACGAGCAGGGCGTCGACCGCTGGTTCGTGGCCATCGAACGGGGCGATATCAGCGTCTCTCGGGATGGAGGCAAGGCCGACTGTGTCTTCCATGGCAGCCGGGCGACCTTCGACCGGATCTTGGCTGGCCAGTCACAGATGTACCCGTCATGGTTGCGCAACGAAATCACGACGCCGGGTGATGTCCGGCTGGCCCGCCTCTTCGTTCGGCTCATGCCGGGGCCGCCCGGAGCCCATCACCCTCGGGACTTCGGCCGCGAACGGAGACGTGCGGCATGAGCGACGGCCTCGTCCGGCTGCTGGACGGCAACACGTTCGTCGTCAGTGAGGAGACGGGCGACATTGACGCGTCCCCCACCATCCCGACCGGGTTCTTCTCGTTCGACACCCGATTCCTGTCGAAATGGATCCTGTCCATCAACGACGAGCGGGTCAACGCGCTCACCGTCGAGGAGGTCGAGTACTTCGAGAGCCGCATGGTCGTCGTCCCGACCCTCCCCGCTCCACTCGTCGACATCGGTGTTTCGGCCATTCGCGACCGCTCCATCGGCGGAAGCTTCACGGAGCAACTGACCGTGATCAACCACGAACCCAAGCCCGTCGACCTGCGGATCCGGATCGACGTCGACAGCGACTTCGCCGACCTCTTCGAGATCAAGGACGTGCGGAACAAGAGCGGGACGTACTACACCCAGGTCGACGGCGGGCGCCTACGTCTCGGCTATCAGCGGGAAGCGTTCTGCCGGGAGACCCTGGTCTCGTCCACCGTGCCGGCCCGAGTCGACGAGCAGGGGCTGACATACCACGTTCGACTTGAACCGCACGGTCAATGGACCACCAACCTGCACGTGCAGGCGCTGGGCCTGGGCGGGCGCGACCTTCGGGAGAGCCTGGAGGGCAGACCCGGTCGATCCCGAGCGCAGATCCGGCAGGACCTGGCCGACTGGCTCGCGCAGGCGCCCCGCCTCACCTGCGACTCCCCCACGTTGGGAATGACCTACCGACGCAGCCTGGCTGACCTCTCCGCGCTGCTTTACGCACCGCTGACCGGCGGCGGACACGCCATCCCCGCCGCCGGCCTACCGTGGTTCATGGCGATCTTCGGCCGGGACAGCATCCTCACCAGCATCCAGGCACTGCCGTTCGCACCCGACCTCGCCGCCACGACGCTACACCAGCTCATCGTGCGACAGGGGGCCGTCCTGCACGACTTCCGCGAGGAGGAGCCCGGGAAGATCCTCCACGAGCTGCGGTACGGGGAGACGACCGCATTCGAGGAGCAGCCACACTCGCCGTACTACGGTAGCGCCGACTCCACTCCTCTCTTCGTCATCCTGCTCGACGAGTACGAGCGGTGGACCGGCGACGCCACCCTGGTCCGGTCTCTCGAACGTGCCGGGAGAGCCGCC
>NZ_MUYZ01000047.1:0-33209 GCF_003013775.1 Micromonospora sp. MH33 | reverse complement strand
CCGCGGGCGACCCGGCGACGGTCGACGCGACCGTCGCCAGCCACCTGGCTTCGGGCGTGCCGGTGCTGCTGGTGCACGGCCGCGACGACGCCGCGGTGCCGGCCGCCCAGTCGGTCGGCCTGGCCGGCCGGCTGCTCGCCGCCGGCCACCCGGCGCACCTCTGGCTCACCCACGGCGGGCACGGGCTCGACCTGGCCCGCCCCGACATCCGGGCGGTCACCGCCACGTTCCTGGACACCGTCCTGCCGCCGGCCTGAGCCGACTACGGTGCAGGGCATGCCCGACCTCACCGCGATCGTCATCCACTGCCGGGACCCCTACCTGCTCGCCCCGTTCTGGAGCACGGTGACCGGGCTGCCCGTGGCCGATCAGGACCGGGTGAAGCTCGGCGACCGGTCGCTGGAGCCGGGCGAGTCGGTGCTGCTGCGCGACCCCGCCGGCCACCGGCCGGACGTGTGGATCAGCCCCGTGGACTTCCTGCCCGGCCCCGGCCGGCTCCACCTGGACCTGGTCGGCGACGCCGAGGAGCGGGCCGCCGTGCTGGAGGCGGGCGCGACGGTGGTCCGGGAACTGCCCCGGTGGACCGTGCTGGCCGACCCGGAGGGCAACGAGTTCTGCCTGCTCCCCGGGGCGAGGCGCACGGCGACACGCTGCCGCCCGGGCACTGACGCGCGCGGCGGCGCCGCCGGCCCCGCGGGGTCGGCGGTGCCGGTTCCGGAACCGGTCAGTCGACCAGGTTGTGCAGGTCGATCCGGCCCCGCGCGAAGGCGTCCACCCGGCCCCACCGGCCCGGGATGTCCAGCACCTCGATCCGCCCCATCCCGACCGGCAGCCGCGGGTCCACCGCGAGGTGCCCCTCGTGCGGTTCCAGCCCCAGCATGGTCCGGATCAGCAGCAGCGGGGTCCCGGTCGACCAGGCCTGCGGGCTGCACGCCGTCGGATACTCCACCGGGAACTTCGTCAGCTCCCGCTGGTAGCCACCGAACGCCTCCGGCAGCCGCCCGTCGAAGTACCGGGCCGCGTCCAGGATGCCGTTGGCGATGGTGGCGGCCTCCTCGGCGAAGCCGTACCGGCGCAGGCCCCAGGCGATGAAGGAATTGTCGAACGGCCAGATCGTGCCGTTGTGGTAGCCGATCGGGTTGTAGCGCACCTCGCCCTCGGCCAGGGTGCGTACCCCCCAGCCGGAGAAGAGCCGCGGGCCGACCAGGTGCGCGGCGACCTGCGCCGCCCGGTCCTCGTCCACGATGCCGCTCCACAGCAGGTGGCCGATGTTGGAGCTGAGCACGTCGCACTGCCGGCCGGTCGGGTCGAGCCCCAGGGCGTAGTAGCCGCCGTCGTCCACCCACCAGTCCCGGTTGAACCGCTCCTTCAGCTGCCCCGCCTCGCGTTCCAACTGCTCGGCGTACGCCGGGTCGCCCCAGAACTCCCGGGCCAGCCGGGCGGCCCGCATCTTCGCGTCGTACGCGTACCCCTGCACCTCGCAGGTGGCCCGCGGGAACGGCGGCAGCATCCCGTCGGAGTAGGAGAGGGAGTCCCAGGAGTCCTTCCAGCACTGGTTCTCCAGGCCGGTGTCCCGGTTGCGCCGCTCGTACCAGATGTAGCCGTTGCCGACCAGGTCGGCGTAGTCGTCGATCCACTTCAGGGCGGCCCGGCACTCGCGTTCCAGCTCCATGACCAGCGCGACGTCGCCGCTCCACTTCTCGTACTCGTCGAGCAGCACGATGAACAGCGGGGTCGCGTCCACCGACCCGTAGTACGGCGAGTGCGGCTGTTCCTCGAAGGCGGCGGTCTCGCCGTAGCGCATCTCGTGCAGGATCCGGCCCGGGTCCTCGTCGCGGAAGTCGTCGAACCGGGTGCCCTGCAACGCGCCCAGGATGCGCAGCGTGGTCTTCGACATCTCCGGCGCGAACGGCAGCACCTGGAGGCAGGTGAAGATGCTGTCCCGGCCGAACATGGTCATGAACCAGGGCAGGCCGGCGGCCGGCAGGGTCTGGCCGCCGAGGGAGAGCGGCGAGAACCGCAGTGCGGCCAGGTCGATCAGGCTGCGCCGGTACGTCGAGGCCAACTGCTCGTGCTCCGTGTTGACCTTCGGCGCCTTGGCGACCCACTGCTCCAGGTCGTGCTGGAGGGCCAGCCGCTCGGTGCCGTGCGCGCGCAGCCCCATCCGCAGGTCCCGCCCGCCCGGCCCGACGGCGTGGGTCTGCACGTCGATGGCGGTGTCCCACTGCTCGTTGGGTTCCAGGTGGATGCTCCAGGCGAACCCGTTGCGGTCGTAGCGGGCCGGCCGGGAGGCGGCGATGATCGTTTCGCGGCGGAAGTTGCCCCGCCGGTAGCCGAGCCGCAGCCGGTCCGCCTCGGCCTCGGCGTAGGTCTCGCCCTTCTTGTTCAGGATCTCGTCCTTGACCTGGAACAGGTCGGCGAAGTCGGCGCCGGCCTCCATCCGGATCTCCAGGTCCACCGCCTTCTCGTCGTGGTTGAGGATGGTCAGCGTCTCCCGGAAGCTGCCGCCCACCGCCCGCTCCCGGATGATCGACAACTTGGCGTCGATGTAGTGCGTGGCCATCCCCGGCACCAGGAAGAACCGGGCCTCGTAGTACTGCAGGTCGTCGTAGGAGAGCGCGTTGAGGCGCTCGCCGTTGACGGTCAGCACCCACTTGGACAGGAACCTCGTGTCGATCGAGAAGAGGCCGGTCGGCTCGCTCGGCGTGGCCTCGATGTCACCGGTGTCCTCGGAGACCACGAACGTGTTCCCGTCGAGGATCCGGACGGTGTTGCTCGCGGCCATCAGGCGGCCCTCCTCTGGAACGAGTGGTGCGGCCCCCGGGAGTCCGGCGGACCGGGAAAGATCCGTTCGATCTGCAACACCAGGCGCAGGTCGCCGGAGACCGTCATGTCCCCCCGCAGCAACGCCGCGATGGCGTTCTCCTCGCCGGTCACCAGCTCACCGAAGAGCCGGGGCTCCGTCCCCACCACCGTGTCGGCCTCCTGGTCCTCCTGGCGGACCCGGAGGTTGCCCCGATCGATCTCCAGCAGCCAGTGCGTGGTCTGCGGTCCCTCGTGCAGGTCGAACCGGAGCGTTCCGGAGGTCTTGGCCAGCAGCGGTTCGAACCCTCGCCGGTCCAGTTCCTCGAAGAATCTCGTGGTCGTGTCCATCCGGGCGACTCCTCCCGCGATCCGCGGCCTCCGACGTCCGAGGACGGGTCCCCCTCGGGTAGGCGGTCAACCTCGCCCGCTTCGGGTGAGTCGCGCGCCGGGCCTCCGCGCCTTCGGGCAGCGCGAAACGCCGGCCTCCGAACCGGAGGCCGGCATCACCGCGGCGGACGGGTCAGTTGTTCGGATCGTCGGCGCTGATGTCCGCGAGCACCGACTGGGGTTCCCGCTCCACGGCCAGGTCACCCATGGAGACCAGGCCGACCAGGCGGCCGTCGTCGATCACCGGGAGCCGGCGGACCGCGTAGGTGCGCATCAGGTCGGCGGCGGCCACCGCGTCGTCGTACTGGCTCACCGTCACCACGTCCTTGCTGGTGATCTGGTTGAGCCGGGTCGTGTTGGGATCCATGTTCTCGGCCACGCCCCGGACCGTGATGTCCCGGTCCGTGACGATGCCTACCACATTGTCGCCATCGGTCACCACCACGTCGCCGATGGCGCTGTCCCGCATCTCCTGCGCCGCGGCGGTGAGGGTGTCGCTGCCGTCCATCGTCACCAACCGGGTCGTCATGAACTCTCCGACCGTTGTCATGGTGCTCCCCTCTCGGTGTCGGCACGGCGGTCTACCCGGCACCGCGGGCGAGGTAACGCGGGCACCGCCGCGGGCGAGGTGAGGCGGCACCGTCGCGGCGCCGGTCAGCCGCGCGGCGGCATCCCGTAGACCCGCTCGACGTGCAGCCGGAGCACCAGCCGGCGCTCGGCCACCATGGCCCGCCGGAAGTCGTCCCAGTCCGGGTGTTCGCCCTGCACCGCCCGGTAGAGCCCGACCAGTTCCCCGACGGTCGGGTCGTCCGGCCGCTCCGCCACGGCGGTCAGTTCGGCCCGCGCCTCCGCCACCGCGTACGCCCAGCCGTCCTCGCTGCTCACGTGGAAGCTGGCCCGGGGGTCGCGGCGCAGGTTGGCGGTCTTGGCCCGGCCGTCGGTGACCGAGACCCGGATCAGCCCGGCGTCCCGGTCGAAGGAGTAGACCACGGTGGACAGCTGGGGTCGGCCGTCCCGCTTGAGGGTGGCGAGCACGCCGAGCCACCGGCTCGCGATGAGGTCGGTCAGGGCCTGTCGGGTCCGCTCGTCCGCCATCGGGTGTCCCGTCGTCGACTGGTGTGGTCGTCCCCCATCTCACCGCACTTCCCGCCCGCGTGCCCGGCCACCCGCCGGGCACGCGGGACCGGGTCAGCGCCGCTCGGCGGCGACCAGTTCGGCGAGCTGCACGGCGTTGAGCGCCGCGCCCTTGCGCAGGTTGTCGTTGGAGCAGAACAGGGCGAGCCCGTGCTCGACGGTCTCGTCGGCCCGGATCCGCCCCACGTACGTCGGGTCCTGCCCGGCCGCCTCCAGCGGGGTCGGCACGTCGTGCAGCGCCACGCCCGGCGCGTCGTCGAGCAGCTCGCGGGCCCGGGCCGGGGTGAGCGGGCGGGCGAAGCGCGCGTTGATCTGGAGGGAGTGGCCGGTGAAGACCGGCACCCGCACGCAGGTGCCGGAGACCCTGAGCCCGGGGATCTCCAGGATCTTGCGGCTCTCGTTGCGCAGCTTCTGCTCCTCGTCGGTCTCGAAGGAGCCGTCGTCGACGATCGAGCCGGCCAGCGGGAGCACGTTGAAGGCGATCGGGCGGGCGAACGAGCGCGGCGCGGGGAACTCCACGGCCGACCCGTCGAAGGCGAGCCCGGCGGCGTGCTCGGCGACCTTGCGGACCTGCTCGTCCAGCTCGGCCACGCCGGCCAGGCCGGCCCCGGAGACGGCCTGGTAGGTGGCGACGACCAGGCTGACCAGCTCGGCCTCCTGGTGCAGCGGGCGCAGCACCGGCATGGCGGCCATCGTGGTGCAGTTCGGGTTGGCCACGATGCCCCTGGGCCGGTCGGCGATGGCGTGCGGGTTGACCTCGGCGACCACCAGCGGCACCTCGGGGTCCATCCGGAACGCCGAGGAGTTGTCGATGACGACCGCGCCCGCCTCGGCGACCCGGGGGGCCAGTTCCCGGGCGGTGCCCTTGCCCGCCGAGAAGAGCACGATGTCCAGGCCCCGGTAGTCGGCCGTGGCCGCGTCCTCCACGGTGATCTCGCCGTCGCGCCAGGGCAGCGCGCGCCCGGCCGACCGGGCCGAGGCGAACAGCCGCACCTGCTCCGCCGGGAAGTCGCGCTCCGCAAGCACCTGCCGCATCACGCCACCGACCTGGCCGGTGGCCCCCACAATGCCGATCCTCATGCCCGCGAGGCTACCCAGGCGGGCGGGGCCGGCGGGAAGCCTTTCCCACCGCGCGGGCCGCGCGCCGCCGGTCACGCCCTCCGCCGATCGGGCCGTCGACCTGCAACAACACCGCCCAACCCCGGGCCACCGGCGGAGAATCCCCCGCCATCCGGGGGCCGGGCCGCAGCATTCGCGTCCACCGGACGGACACACGGCGGCCCGTGACGCGACGGGAATCACATCCGAAGGCCCGACGTGGCGGTGTCCCCGGCCGGTCGACACCGCCACCTCGCCGAGCCGGCGAGAACCGACCCCGACCCGACGCCTCAGGGGGCGTGGTCGACCACCTCGCCGAGGCCGGCGGCCACCAGGTCGTCCCGGATCAGCGCCGAGTCGCCCTCGACGACCAGGGTGAGCGACTCCGGGTGCAGGTGCGCGGCGGCCGCCGCGGAGACCTCCTCGACGGTCGCGGCGAGCAGCGCCTCGCGCAGCCGGGCGTGGTAGTCGTCCGGCAGGTCGTGCACGACCAGGGTGGTCAGCGCCGCGGCGATGGCCCGGGGGCTCTGCAGCTCGACCGAGAGCTGACCGGCCCGCCAGGAGCGGGCCACCGTCAGCTCGTCCTCGGTCACCCCGGTCAGCCGGGTACGCGACACCTCGCCCACCGCCTCGACCAGGGCCGGCGCGGTCACCGCGGTCTGCACGCCGGAGCTGATCGCGAACCGCCCGAACCGGCGGGACGAGGCGAAGTCGCCCCGGATCCCGTACGTGTAGCCGCGCACCTCTCGGATCAGGTGGTTGAGCCGGGAGGTGAACGCCCCGCCGAGCACCGTGCCGGCCAGCGTCATCGGCACGTGGTCCGGGTGGGCGCGGTGCGGCGACGGGTGCCCGAGGCGGAGCGTGGACTGCACCGAGCCGGGCCGGTCGACCAGGATGATCCGCCGCCGCTCCGACAGCGGCACCTCGATCGGGCCGCCCTTGTCCGCCGCCGCACCGCCGGCCCCGGTGAACACCGTCGCGGCGAGCGCGTCGAGGTCGATCCGGTCCAGGTCACCGGCGACGATCAGCGTGCCGGGGCGGATGAACCACTCGGAGTGGAAGACGGTCACGTCGTCCACGTCCAGGGCGGCCACGCTCTCCGGGTCGCCGTACAACGGGCGGCCCCAGCGGTTGTCGGCGCCGAACAGGTCGGCGCGCAGCACCGCGTCGGCCCGCGGGCCCGGGGTCGCCCAGTCCATCCGCAGCGCGGTCGCCTCGTCGTCACGGACCCGCCGCACGTCGGCCGGGTCGAGCTTCGGCGTCCGCACCGCCTCGGTGAGCAGTTCCACGGCCGCGCTCAGCCGGTCCACCGGCACCTGCACGCTGACCTGGAAGGAGTCCCAGTCCAGACCGGTCACCAGCTCGGTGCCGAGCGCCTCGATGGCCAGGGCGTACGCGGTGGCGTCCCGCTGCGCGGTCCCCTCCTCCAACGCCTTGGCCAGCACCCCGCCGAGTCCCTCCTTGCCGACCGGCTCCCGGCCGGCGCCGCCGTCGAGCAGCAGCAGCGCGACGGCGAGGTTCTGCCCGGGCAGGTGCGCGGCGACGACCTGCCCGCCGGCGGCGGCGGAACGGCGGACCACCTGCGGGAACCGGTACGGGCGGGCGGCGCCCGGGCCGGGACGGGTGGCGATCAGCGTCATGAGGTCTCCTCGGGCAGGTAGGTCAGGGTCGCCCGGTCGGCCGCGCCGAGCAGCTCGGCGGCCTGCTCGGCGATCTGCTCGGCGGTGACGGCCAGCCAGGCGGGCAGCCGCTCGCCGGCCCGGGCCGGGTCGCCGAACTGGGTGGCGTACCGGCCGAGGGTGTCCGCCCGGCCGTCCACGGTGGACATCTGGCGCCACCACATGGTGCTGAGCAGGGCCTTGGCCCGGTCCAGCTCGGCGGCGGTCACCGGCACGGTGGCCAGCTCGTCGACCACCTCGGTCAGCCCCTCGCGCAGCCGGTCGCCGGACACCCCGGGGCGGGCCGTGGCGGTGGCGATCAGCGGGGCCGGGCCGTGCGCCAGGTCCACCCCGTACGCCCCGACCAGGTCCGGCTGGGCGATCCGCTCGCCGTCGGCGAGGCGCTGGTAGAGCCGGCTGCCCCGGCCGCTGCCCAGCACGGTGGCGAGCACGGTGGTCACGTCGTACCCGGGGGTGCCGAACGCATGGGTGCGGTGCGCGACGTAGACCCGGGGAGCGGGCACGTCGGTGGTGACCGTCTCCACCCCGGGGCCGCCGCCGGCCGGGACCGTGCGCCCGTCCGGGGCGGCCGGCATGTCCTCGCGCGGCGGCAGGGCGCCGAAGTACTTGTCGGCCAGTGCGAACACCTCGGCGGCGGTGGTGTCGCCGACCACGGTGAGCACGGCGTTGTTCGGTGCGTAGAAGGTGCTGTGGAACGCCTGGAAGGTGGCCAGGTCGGCGGCGTTCAGGTCGGCCATCGAGCCGATCGTGGCGTGGTGGTACGGGTGCCCGGGCGGGTAGAGCAGCGGCAGCAGCCGCAGCCAGGCGTCGCCGTAGGGCACGTTCTCGTAGCGCTGGCGGCGCTCGTTCTTCACCACGTCCCGCTGGTTGTCCAGCGTCTCCTGGGTGAGCGCGGGGACCAGCCCGCCCATCCGGTCGGCCTCGAGCCAGAGCGCCAGCTCCAGGTGCTCGGCGGGGACCGTCTCGAAATAGTTGGTCCGGTCCGGGTTGGTGGTGGCGTTGAGCGAACCGCCGGAGCCCTGGATGAGCTTCATGTGTTCGGTCTTCGCCACGTTGACCGAGCCCTCGAACATCAGGTGCTCGAAGAGGTGGGCGAAGCCGGTCTGGCCCTCCGGTTCGTGGCGGGATCCCACGTCGTACCAGAGGTTCACGGCGACCGCGGGGGCCGTGCGGTCCTCGCTCACCACCACGCGCAGACCGTTGTCCAGTCGGGTCGTCTCGATCGGCCAGGGGTAACCGCTGTCGGGCATGGCTCGACGCTATCCGATCTCGCGGGCGGAAAGGTGACGTGCGGGGAGCATCGTCGCCGCCCGCCGGGGTACTCGCCGGACATGGCCTCCCCCGCATCGTCCGCGGTCGAACGCGCCGCCGCCGCGCTGGCCCGGCTCCGGCACGCCCGGCTGCTGCATCCCGCCGGCCGCACCTTCTCCGCCGAGGTGCTGATCTGGGGTACGCCGGGCCCGCCGACCGGCGTGCCGCTGCTCGACCTGCCCGGCCGGTGGCCGGCGACCGTGCGGCTGTCCAAGGGCGTACCGACCCCGGGAAGCTGGCCGGACGTGCTGGGGGTGGGTGTCCGGCTGCACCGTGACCCGGAGCCACCGGTGGACCTGCTGGCCAGTTCCAGCGGGGCGGCGCCGGTGCTGCGTCACCTGCCGCTGCCCCGGCGCGGCTTCACCGGGACGTACAGCTCGATCATGTCCTTCCGGGCCGGTCGGCGGCGGCTGTACCTCGCCGTGCTGGCCGACCCGGACTCACCGGAGCTGGGCCGCGGGCTGGCCGAACTCCCGGCGGCGGCCGGCGACGACGGGCCGCGGCTGGTGCTCGCGGTGGCCTCGGCGGTCGGGCCGTGGCGGCCGTTCGGCGAGGTGCGGCTGGCCGGCCGGCGCGACGCCCGGGAGGACGCCGCGCTGGCCTTCGATCCGATCGGCAACGTGCCGCCGGGCCTGCGGGTGGCCGGTCCGCTGGCCTGGTTGCGGGAGACCACCTACCGGGGTTCCCGGCGGGGCCGGGGTGTCCGGCTCAGTCGGGCGGCTCGACGGGGGTGACGGTCTGCTCGGAGGTCCGGTGCTCCAGCACCGTGTCCGGGGCGGCGTTCCGGTCCTCCTCCCGGATGTCCGATTCGGTGAGGATGGCGTCGGCCTGCGCCTCCGGGTCCTCGCTGCCCACCGCCGCCTCCTCGGGCAGCAGGTGGGCGCGGGACTCGATCCGGTCCTGATCGCTCTGGTCGTGACTCATGCCGTCCTCATACCCCCGCCTGGGCCCGGCGGAACCCCGCGCTTCCCAGGATGCGGTACGCGGAGCAGATCCTTCCCGCCGCCATTCGCACACCCGCGACGGCCCGGACGACCGCCCGTCTCCCATCATTCGGGATGGATCATCGGCCGGATCGGGCGATCACCCGCGCGGACGGCCCGCGGACACGTGCCGTGCCGCCGGAGTTACCCCTCGTTCCATCGACCGGGGTTAACATGAGGCGCGGCTTACCCGACGAGCGGGTGAGACCCACCCCTCCCGTCGGGTACGCTGGCGGGCGTGACGCGGTCGTATCGATGGTTTAGGCAGCCGGCTGGAGGAGCCGGTGACTCGACCATGAGCTGACGTCACTCCTCTTAGAGCCGGCCGGGCAGGGATCATTCCCTGCCCTTTCGCGTACGAGCAGCCGGCTCGATCCCGGGCGCCGGCCCCGGGCACGGTCGGCGAAAGGAACCCCACCGTGACGACGACCCCGGACGTCCATCGGGTCATCGACCAGCGGATCGACCGTGTCGTGCCGCTGACCACCCCGGCCCTGCTGCACCACCACCTGCCGCTCGAGAAGTCCCTCGCCGAGGCCGTGGTGGCCGGTCGACGTGCCGTCGGCCGGGTGCTGGACCGCGCCGACGACCGGCTGCTGGTCGTGGTCGGCCCCTGCTCGGTGCACGACCCCGCCGCCGCCCTGGAGTACGCGGCCCGGCTGCGCCAGGCCGCCGACCGGCTCGCCGACGACCTGCTCGTGGTGATGCGGGTCTACTTCGAGAAGCCGCGCTCGACCGTGGGCTGGAAGGGCCTGATCAACGACCCGGGCCTGGACGGCTCGGGCGACGTGAACACCGGCCTGCGTACCGCCCGGGCGCTCCTGCTCGACGTGGTGCGGCTGGGTCTCCCGGTGGGCTGCGAGTTCCTCGACCCGATCACTCCGCAGTACATCGCCGACACGGTGGCCTGGGGCGCGATCGGCGCGCGGACCGTGGAGAGCCAGGTGCACCGCCAGCTCGCCTCCGGCCTGTCCATGCCGATCGGCATGAAGAACCGCCCCGACGGCAGCATCGGCACCGCGGTGGACGCGATCCGGGCGGCCGGTGTCCCGCACGTCTTCCCCGGCATCGACGTCTCCGGCACCCCGGCGATCATGCACACCCGGGGCAACGCCGATGGTCACCTGGTGCTGCGCGGCGGCGGTGGCCGGCCCAACTACGACGCGGAGTCGGTGGCCGGGGCGCTGGACCTGCTGCGCGCGGCCGGGCTGCCCGAGCGGGTGGTGGTCGACGCCAGCCACGCCAACAGCGGCAAGGACCACCGCAACCAGCCGCTGGTCGCCGCCGACGTGGCCGCCCAGCTCGCCGCCGGCCAGCGCGGCATCGTCGGCATCATGCTGGAGAGCTTCCTCCAGCCCGGTCGGCAGGACCTCGACCCCACCCGCCAACTGGAGTACGGCAAGTCGGTGACCGACGCCTGCATCGGCTGGGACACCACCGCCGAGGTCCTCGACCACCTCGCCGCCGCCGTCCGCGCCCGCCGCGCCACCCTCCCCACCCCCGCCTCGTGACCAACGCGTCGACCGGGGGGTTTGACCGATTCGGGCCGGGGTAGCTGACCGGCGTGACCGATGACGCGCCCGTGACCGAGCAGCCGGACACCCGGCCGCTCGACGAACTGCTCGACGACATCTACCACGGCCAGGAGCGGATCAGTCAGGCGGACATCTACCGTCGGGCGGTGGCCGCCGAGCTGCCCGCCGAGCTGCTCACCCGGATCGCCGCCCTGCCGCAGGGCGAGTACGCGGTCGACGAGGCGGCCGACCTGCTCGGCGGGACGGTGGCCTGAGCCTTCCGGCGGACGCGGCCCGAGCACGGAGAGGACAGCGCGATGACCGACCGCAACGAGGAACACGAGCACCCCCCGGCGCTCGGCCAGCCCCCCGAGGGCATGGACACGCTGCCGGAGACCGACTTCGCCAACGAGCACGAGGAGACCGCGGTCGCCGACGACATCATCACCGGCGACGACCGCGAGGAGCGGGAGCCCGAGGCGTCGCGCGGCTGGGCCGGCGAGGACCACGGCACCACCCCCACCTGAGCGGACCCGAACGCGGAAGGGGGCCGGCGCGGCGCGCCGGCCCCCTTCCGCGTCGTACGGTCACTCCTCGCGGTGGTCGCCCTCGGCGGCCTGCTGCGCCACCGCGTACCCCATCTGGAGGAAGTCCGAGGCGGCCACCGCGGTCAGCGCGGTGGCGACCAGCCGGGTCAGCCGGGGGGCCAGCACCAGCCCACCCGTGAGGCCGGTGGCGACCCAGACGGCCAGGCAGAACGGGCAGCTCACCAGCTCTCCGACGGCGTGCCGGGTCGGGCTGCCCTGGTCGCGGACCTGTTCCATCACCTCGCCGCTGCCGATCGGGTGGTCGTAGCGGGTGAAGGGCGCGCGCAGCGGACTGGTGATCGCGTCCTTGGAGAGCAGCCGGCTCAGCTTGTGGGTCGCGATCGAGAGCAGCACCACGTCGCCGGGCGCGGGCCGCTCCGGCACCGGGCGGCCGGTCGCCTTGACCAGGCCGACCAGCGACGCGGTGACCGCGCCGTACGTGCCCATCGCCACCAGGTAGCCGCCCAGCGGCCGGTGCTCGTGCGGCGCGTACGCCTGGCGCAGCCGCGCCACCTTCTGCCTCAGGCCACTCCCGGTCAACCCGGCCTCCTCGATCGTCGTGCCAGCGCCGGCTCAGCCGGCGGTCAGGTTGTCGGCCACCTCGCGGGCCAGGCTGGCCAGGATCTCGTCGGCCATCCCGTGGTCGGTGCCGGCCAGGTCCAGCCGGACCCGGGCGCCCCCGGCGTCGGCCGGCTCGACGTCGATGTCCGCCGACCAGCCGGCGGACTCGGAGCTCCAGCGGGCCCGCATGTCCTCGGCGTCGACCACCTCCACCCGGTGCGTGCCGGAGCGGCGCAGCTCCTCGGGCAGCCAGGCGGCCGACCGGTCCGGGTCGGTGGCGGTGTTGAAGACCACCTCCGGCGGCGCGGACATGCCGCGCTCGGCGTGGCTGGCCATCAGGCGTCCCGCAGCCGGCTCGGGTCGACCTCCCGGCCCGGGTGCCGCGCCAGGTACTCGGTCTCCAGCTCGGCGGTGCGCCGCAGGTGGTTGGCGAGCGCCGAGTCGGTGGCGTGCCGGAGGGTGTCGAGCCGGGTCCGGTGCAGGCTCTGCATCTCCCGGATCAGGTCCTCGTCGCCGAGGTCGGCGGGGTCCACCCCGAGCAGCTCACCGTCGACGTCCTGGGTGCGGGCGTGATCGCCGTCCCACTCGGTCACCCGCTGCTCCGGACTGGCGTCGCGGCGTACTGATTCGGTCATCGTCGCCCCCTCGTCTCGTTCGGGCTGGCGTCTAGACGGATGCCCAGCCGGGGTGCCACCAAACCCCACCCACCTACGACACCGCGTCGGAGAGGGCCGGCGGGCCCGGTACCCTCGATGGCATGAAGCGGCTCTGGACACCGGCGTGGATCGCCCGCCACGTGGCCATGGTCGTGCTGGTGGTGGGCTTCCTCGGGCTGGGCTGGTGGCAGGTCACCCGGGCCGCCGGGGGCAACACGCTGAGCTTCGGTTACGCGATCGAGTGGCCGGTCTTCGCCGGCTTCGTGGTCTTCGTGTGGTGGCGTGAGCTGCGGCACACGCTGCGGGCCACGCGCGAGGAGCGGGCCACCCCGGCGCCGCCGGCGGCCGCCGGATCGGAGCCGGCCGTCGCCACCCCGGCGGTACGCCGGCCGGTGCGGGTCAGCCGGGTGCCGGCCGTACCGGTCGGTGGGGCGGACGACGGCGAGTTGGCCGCGTACAACCGCTACCTTTCCTGGTTGAACGCCAACCCGGGCGCGAAGCCCGGCGACTATCCCGGCTGAGGCCGGTGCGGAAGGACGGACACGGTGGGCGGAGCCCTTACCCGGTACCGCGTGATCGCCTGGATCGTGGGCGTGGCGCTGGTGGTGCTGGTCCTGATCGGGATGCCGCTGAAGTACGGCTTCGACAACCCGACCGTGGTGGCCGTGGTCGGCACCGCGCACGGCTGGCTTTACATGATCTACCTGGCGCTCACCTTCGACCTGTCGCGCCGGGTCGACTGGCCGCTGAAGCGGATGCTGCTGGTGATGCTCGCCGGCACCGTGCCGTTCGTCTCGTTCTACGCCGAGCGCCGGGTGAGCCACTGGCTGGCCGCCGAGCAGCCGGCCCGGACCCCGGAGCCGGTCGCCGGCTGACCGGGGCGGTCAGCGGTTCGGCCGCCACGCGGCGGCCGCTGGCGGGTCCGTCCAGCCGCCGTGGCGTACCCCCTCCCGGGCCCGTTGCAGGGCCCGGGTGACCTGGCCGAACTGCCGCTCGTCGTCGCTGCTGAACAGCAGCACCTCGGCGCCGCCGAGCCGCCCCCACAGCTCGTACGCCGGGGGCCGCCAGCGGTCCCCGGCCAGCACGAGCAGCAGCGGCAGCAGCCCGACCGCGCCCAGCGTGAGGTACGCCGCCGCGGTGAGCCGTTGCAGCCCGCCGGTGAAGCCGAGCAGCACGCCGACGGCGCCGATCAGCGCGGCGGAGACGGCGACCGCCCGGAGGGCGAGCCGGTCGTGCGGACCGCGGGCGGTCCAGAGCTGGGTGATGTCGGCGACGGGCCAGCTGTTGCGGCCGACGGTGAAGCGCTCGCCGGTGACGACGATGCCCGGCCGGGCGTAGAGCAGGGTCGGTGTGCTCGCGCCCGGGGACCGGGGCGGGCGGGTGGTGGAGCCATCGGTCTGCACGGCGGCCTCCCGGGGATCGCGGGCCGGGCCTCCACGTCGTCGGCGTTGCCGGACGGCGGGATTCCCGGGCTCCGCGCCTCATTGTGTTGCGGGCACGCCACCCCGGCCCGGCGTTTTCCCTGGCCACCCGTCCGCCGGCGGGAGAGCGTCCCGCCGGGAAAGCGGAGCGATTTCCGCCTTTGTCATGACTTGGCGGCGCGCTGCCTGGCGACATCCGCCCAGAACGACGAATCGGGCCAGTGACGCGTTCCGCCCACCCGGCGCGGGCGCGGCGACAGCCCGCCCGGAACCGGTCACGAAGCGTCATGGGCACCGGTGGCACTTCCTGACACTTTGCCAACTTTCGCCCCTGCTTCAACTGCCCGTCACTCCGGTCACGGGTTAGGTTGGGCAGGCCGGTCCGGTCGACCGCCATCCACCAGGGTGGCCCCGGGCCGGTGTCGCCGGGTCGCGCGCGCCCCGGCGAGGAGTCGGAGAGGAGCCTTCCGCTCTTGTCGTCCTTACGGATCCTGCTGCGCTCACTGGCGTTGGCCGGCCTCTCGGCCGCGCTGCTCGCCCCGGCGTCGGTGGCTCGGGCCGAGCCCACCCCCGCCGAGCTGACGAAGCAGATCGAGAAGTCCTCGACTGAGCTGGAGCGAATCGTCGAGTCGTACAACAAGCTCAACGAGGAGATCAAGGCCAACAAGGCCACCGCGGCCACGTTGCAGGCCAAGATCGGCCCGTTGCAGGAGCAGGCCGAGCGGAGCCGGGCCGATGTGGGCGCCCTCGCCGCCACCGCGTACAAGACCGGGGGCATGCGCACCGCGCAGGCCCTGCTGGAGCCGGGCGGGCCCGCCACGCTGCCGGACCGGCTGGGCACCCTGGACCAGCTCACCCGCCAGCGGCAGCAGACCATCGCCGGGTTCACCGACACCCAGCGCCGGCTGATCGACCAGAAGACGCGGCTGGACGCCACGCTGGCCCGGGAGGCGGCGCAGGCCAAGCAGCTGGTCGCCGGCAAGAAGAAGATCGAGGCGGACCTTGCCCGCCTCTACGAGCTGCGCCGGAAGGCGTACGGCCGGGCCACCGAGGCGCCCACGCCGTCCAGCTCGGCCGGCAGCGCCCCGGCCGTCTCGGGCTCGGCCGGCGTGGCCGTGCGCTACGCCTACGGTGCCATCGGCAAGCCGTACGTCTACGGCGCCGACGGCCCGTCCGGCTACGACTGCTCCGGCCTGACCTTGGCGGCCTGGCGGGCCGCCGGCAAGTCCCTGCCGCACAACGCGGCGATGCAGTGGGACGCCACCACACGGATCAGCCGGGGCTCACTGCAACCCGGCGACCTGGTGTTCTACTCCGGCCTCGGCCATGTGGCCATCTACGTGGGCAGCGGCCAGATCATCGACGCGCCCAGCGCGGGCCGCAACGTCAACAAGCGGGGCATGGACATCATGAGCATCGCCGGCTACGGCCGGGTGCGCTGACCCCCGACAACAGCGAACGGCCGGCGTCCCCCTATCGGACGCCGGCCGTTCGTCGATTCCATTACTACCAGCTCAGGCCGCCTGCAGCCCCTCGGCGCGGGCCAGCTCGCGGAGCCGGCCGAGGGCCTGGATCTCCAGCTGGCGGATCCGCTCCCGGGAGAGCGAGAACCGCGAGGCGACCTCGGTCAGCGAGTGCTCGCGCCCGTCCTCCAGGCCGTAGCGGGCCCGCATGATGCCGGCCGAACGGTCGTCGAGGTGGTTGAGCAGACCCTCGATCCGCTGCCGCTCCAGGCCGGTGAGGACGATCTCCTCCGGCGACGGGGCGTCGCTGTCGGCGACCAGGTCGCCGAGGTTGGTGTCGCCGTCGTCGCCCACCGGGGTGTCCAGCGAGACGGTGTCCTGCGACCAGCGGCGCAGCTCGTTGACCCGCTCGACGGTGACACCGAGTGAGGCCGCGATCTGCTCCGGCTCCGGGTCGCTGCCCAGCTCACGGGTGAGCTGCCGGGTCACGTTGCGCATCCGGTTGACGTCCTCGACCAGGTGCACGGGCAGCCGCACCGTGCGCTCCTGCTGGGCGATCGCCCGGCTGATGGCCTGGCGGATCCACCACGTCGCGTAGGTGGAGAACTTGTAGCCGCGCTCGTAGTCGAACTTCTCGACCGCCCGGACCAGGCCGGTGTTGCCCTCCTGGATCAGGTCCAGCATGGGCATGCCCGAGCGCACGTAGCGGCGGGCGATCGAGACGACCAGCCGCAGGTTGGCGCGGATGAACAGGTCCTTCGCGCGCTCACCCTCGGCGACCAGCCGCTCCAGGTCCTCCCGGTCGACGCCGTCGGGGACGCGGTCCTCGCCGAGCAGGTGCTCGGCGTAGAGGCCGGCCTCGATCGCCTTGGAGAGGTCGACCTCCTTGGCGGCGTCCAGCAGCGGCGTCCGGGAGATCTCGTGCAGGTAGACGCCGACCAGGTCCCGCTCCTCGGCGACCTCGTCGGTACGCATGCCGATGTTCTTGTCCACGATTGCCACGGTCCCCTCGCTCGCGCCGGTTGCCCGGTTCCTTGCCATCCCCACGTTCATCAGCCCTCCCCGTAACCTCCGCTGTGCCCGTAGGTGCTGACACCTACACAACAGATGAGACGCGTCGGGGATTCCATGTCGTGAGTCGAAACTGTCACGAATGCCTGAGTAGTAGCTGAGAGCCCGGTCCATGTTTGCTGTCAGGACCCCTGCTCGGGCGGCCCGCGTACACCCCGGTCGAGGGGCGTCGGAGCTGCGGCGTCGTCGTCCGCCCATGGAATCGCACCATTGCGAATTCCATGAACACAGCGACCCGCGTCACCGCGACATTGCGATCCTGGTCACTGGGAGATACGCGTCCGCCGCCCGGTCGGTTCAGCCACGGGTGAGGATTACCCCACGCCTGGTGGAACAATCCGCAGCGCGCGGGACGTCCCCTCCCGCCACGTGACACGCGTCGCACCGGCGGCGCGGGCGCGGCCGGGAGGGGAGCCGGCGGGCGGCGGCGTCAGGAGGAGAGCAGGGCGAGCGCGCCGCGTACCTGGTCGGCGGAGCGGGCCAGGGCGGCCCGGGCGGCGGAGACCTCGGCGCCGGACACCAGCGAGACGAGGGCGGTCTTCAGGTCGCCGTCGGCCTCGTTGAGGGCGCTGCGGCAGACCTCCTCGGCGCAGCCCGTGGCCTCCATGAGGATCGAGATCATCCGGCCGCGCAGCTTGGCGTTGGTGGCCACCATGTCGATCATGAGGTTCGAGTAGACCCGACCGAGGCGCACCATCACGGCCGTGGAGAACGTGTTGAGCACCAGCTTCTGCGCGGTGCCCGCCTTCATCCGGGTCGACCCGGTGACCACCTCGGGTCCGGTGTCCACCCCGATGAAGACGTCCACCGACCCGGCGGCATCGGCCTCCGGATTGGCGCAGAGCAGCACGGTCGCGGCCCCCTGCGTCCGGGACGCGGCGAGCGCCCCGAGGACGTACGGGGTGCGCCCACTGGCGGCCAGCCCGACCACCAGGTCGCCCGGGCGTACGCACTCGGCGGCCTCGGCGGCGCCGCCGCGCTCGTCGTCCTCGGCGTCCTCGACGGCCCGCCACATGGCCTCGGGGCCGCCGGCCAGGTGGGCGCAGAACCAGTGCCGCGGCGAGTTGAAGGTGGGCGCCAGCTCGGCGGCGTCCAGCACACCGAGGCGGCCGGAGGTGCCGGCGCCGAAGTAGTGCACCCGGTTCCCGGCGCGCAGCGCGGCGACGGCCAGGTCGACGGTCTCGGCGATCTCGTCGAGGACGGCGGCCACCGCGGCGGGCACCCGCCGGTCCGCCTCGTTGATCACGGTGAGCACGTCCCGGGTCGACATCAGGTCGAGATCGAGGCTGTGCGGATTGCGCCGCTCGGTGGGGGCGCCGACCCGGACCACGGGCCGCACCGCCGCCATCTCGTCCCGCTCCAGCCGTCCTGCCGTCATGCCCGCCTCCGGCCGGCGCCCACCCGGTGCGACCGGACCGCCTCGGCGGTCGCCTCCAGGGCCTTCCTGGCCTTGGTCCGGTTCCGCGCGGCCACCCCGACGAAGAGGCAGTCGACGACGGTCAGCTGGGCCAGCCGGCTGGCCATCGCGCCGGAGCGGTAGGTGGTCTCGCGGGCCGCGGTGGTCAGCACGTGGTCGGCGACCTCGGTGATCGGCGAGCGGGGGAAGTTGGTCAGCGCGACCGTGGTGGCGCCCCGGGCGCGGGCCTGTTCGAGCACCTCGATGACGTCGGAGGTGGTGCCGGTGTGCGAGATGCCGACCGCGACGTCGCCGCGGCCGAGCAGGGCGGCCGAGGTGAGCGCGGTGTGCACGTCCGGGAAGTAGAAGGCGGTGCGGCCGATGCGGTGCAGCTTCTGCTGGAAGTCCGAGGCGACGAAGCCGCTGGCGCCGGCGCCGTAGACGTCGATCCGGCCGGCCGCGACGATCGCCTCGACCACCTGCTCGCAGACGGCGGGATCGAGCTGCTCGGCGGTTTCCTCGACGGCCCGCGCGTCGTTGAACGCGATGGTGGCGATGATCTGCGCCAGGTCCGCGCCGGGCGGGATGTCGCCGCCGACCACCCGGGCGTCCGGTGGCTCGACCCGGCGGGCGGCCTCGGCGGCGAGCCGGATGCGCAGCTGGGGGTAGCCGTCCATGCCGACCGACCGGCAGAACCGGATTACGGTGGCCTCGGATGTCTCGGCGGCAGTGGCGAGGTCGGTGATGGTGCGCCGGGCGGCGTCGGCCGGATCGGAGACGACCAGCCGGGCCACCCGCTGCTCGGCCGGGGACAGCGAGGGGAGCAGGCCGCTGATGTGGACGATCAGTCCACCGGGCTCGTGACTCGCAGAAATCTTCGGACTCTTCGCCACGGATGAAACTTACTTTCACGAGGCGTGACCGTCAACCATGACGGCGCGTATCGGGAAAAGTACCGCCTTCCGCGCCCGCCTTCCGCGCCAAGGGTCCCATTCCCGCAGCCCTGCCGCCTCCTCCGCTGCGGTCGACTCCGCCCCGCCGGCCGACGGGCGGCTCGGCCGTCGCGCCCGCCGTACCCGCCGGACGGCCTGGCCGAGGTCACCGGTCGGCCGGCCGCGCACTCCGACCGGCATCGACCAGCGTCGACGGGCCGGATCGGGACCCGGTCACCGCCGGGCCGGCCGGGCGGCTAGCGTGTGCCCATGGCGGAGCGGACGGTGCTGGTGACCGGGGGCACGGGCGGGCTGGGCGGCGCGGTCACCGCCGCCTTCCTGAAGGCCGGCTGGCGCGTGGTCGTACCCGAACGGGAGGGTGGCGAGGCGGCCGCCGGGCCGGTCCGGCTCCGAGGAGAGCCGTCGCTCGGCGCCCCTGACGCCGCGCGGCGACCTGAAGTCGTCGCCGCGGACCTGCTCGACCCCGCCGGGGCCGCTCGGGCGGTGGCCGTCGCCGCCGCCGAACCGGCCGCGCCGCTGCGTGCCGTCGTCAACCTGGTCGGCGGGTACGCCAGCGGCGGGCTGGTGCACGAGACCCCGATCGAGGAGTTCGACCGGATGCTGCGGATCAACCTGCGCCCCACCTACCTGGTCACCCAGGCCGCGCTGCCGCACCTGGTGGCGGCCGGCGGCGGCGCGGTGGTCTGCGTGTCGGCGCGGGCCGCGGTGGCCCCCTTCCCCGGCGCGGCCGGCTACGCCACCGCGAAGGCGGCCGTGCAGGCCTTCGCCAACGCCGTGGCCGTGGAGTACCGGCAGCGCGGGGTGCGCTGCAACACGGTGCTGCCCAGCGTGATCGACACCCCGGCCAACCGGGCCGCCCAGCCGGACGCCGACCACCGGCGCTGGGTCCCGCCGGCCGAGATCGCCGCGGTGATCCGCTTCCTGGCCTCCGATGAGTCGGCGCCCACCAGCGGGGCGAGCGTCCCGGTCTACGGGCGGGCTTGAGCCGGCACCGGTTCGCCGCGCCCCGCCCCGCCGGACGGCGGTCGGGTGTCGCCCGGGTCCGGACCGGCCGGCGGGGGCGGGTCGCCGGGGAGCCACTCGGTCAGGTGCGCGCGGATCCGGCCGGACACCTCCTCCGGGGTGCCGCTGCCGTCCACCACCACGAAGCCGCCGTACTCCGGCAGGTTCCGGTACGCGCTGGCCGCGGCGCTGAGCCACTGCATGCTCTCGTGGTCGGTGCCGCGCCGCTCGATCCGCCGGTACGCCTCGGCCGGGTCCACGGTGAGCAGGAAGGTGACCCGGGGCGACGGGAAGACCCGGTAACCGGCCCGGGCCAGCCGCTCCCACCGCTGCCCGCCGTGCGCCCGGATGCTGGCGTACTGGCAGGCGGACCAGCGGTCCATCACGGCCGTCCGGCCGGTCGCCAGGCAGCTCAGCAGGGCGAGCGCGATGGCCAGCCAGCGGAGCACGGACTCCAGGGCGAGCAGTCCGTTGCGCCCGACGAGCCGCTGCGCGTCGGGCCGGCCGACCCGCTGGGCCAGCCGGCCGAGCCAGCGGCGGCCGCCGGCGTTGCGGTGGTAGGTGGCGGGGTGGCCCGCGGCGGTGAGCGCCTCGGCGAGCCGGTGGGCCTGTGTGGTCTTGCCCGAGCCGTCGATGCCGATCAGGGCGACGGCGCGCAGTCGGGCCCTGCCGCGCCGCACCCGCAGTGACCTGGCCACCCTGCCGAGGTTATCCGACCCGCGCTCGCCTTCGCCGTTTTGTCCGCATCTGTCCCCGGCACGTCGGGCCGCGCCCGCTACAGGTGTGGCCGACCCGTTCGCCGGGTACGCAACTTCATTCCCACCGCCACCTACGACGACGGGAGACCCAGATGGCCGAGCGCGGGGACGAGACCCTGGTGCACACGCTGAAGAAGGTCGCCGCCGTGCTCAAGCAGTCCGAGATCCCCTTCGCGCTGGGCGGCAGCTTCGCCGTGTACGCCCACGGCGGCCACTCCAGCGACCACGACGTGGACTTCCTGATCCGGCACCAGGACGTGGACCGGGCCCTGGAGGCCCTGGTCGACGCCGGCTTCACGGCCGAGCGTCCGCCCGAGGACTGGCTGGTCAAGGTCTACGACGAGGGCCGGATGGTGGACCTGATCCACCGGCCGATCGAGACCCCGGTGACCGAGGAGACCTTCGCCGACACCATCGTGCGGCCGGTCGACGCCATCCACATGCCGGTGCTCTCGGCCAGCCAGCTCATGGTGCACAAGCTGCTCAGCTTCTCCCAGCACTACTGCGACTTCGCCCGGGCCCTGCCGCTCGCCCGCTCGTTGCGGGAACAGATCGACTGGGAACGGGTACGGAAAGAGACGCAGCACTCGCCGTACGCCGAGGCGTTCCTGGTGCTGCTCGACCGGCTGGACGTGCTGCCCGGCGGCGCGCCCGGAGGAAGGGAGACCCCGTGACCGAGCACCACGGCGGCGGGCCGCCCGACGAGTACGTCGAGGCGGAGATCCAGAGCATGTTGGCCGAGGACCCGGACGTCGCCGAACAGGGCATCACCGTGGTGCGCCGCGAGCGCGGCCTGGTGCTCTACGGCGAGGTGGAGAGTCCGCACCGGCGGGAGGAGATCCTTCGCCGCGTGGCCGAGCGCTTCCCGGACCTGCCGGTCACCAGCGACATCGGCGTGATCCGCACCCAGGCCCCCACCCAGGTCGAGGAGCTGCCGTGAGGGAGGTTCGATGGTGATCCGCATCGCCGCCGTCGGCGACGTGCACCTGGACCAGGACGTGGTCGGCCGGTTCCGGCCCGCGCTGGAGGAACTGCCCGACTGCGCGGACGTGCTGCTGCTCGCCGGGGACCTGACCCGGCACGGCACCGAGTCCGAGGCGCGGTGCGTGGCGCAGGAGTTCGGCGACCTCGGCGTGCCGGTGGTCACCGTGCTCGGCAACCACGACCACCAGTGCGACCAGGTGCCGCAGGTGGTCAAGGTGCTGGAGGACGTCGGGATCACCGTGCTGGAGGGGACCGGGATCGTGCTGGAGTGCGCCGGCCGGCGGCTCGGCGTGGCCGGGGTGAAGGGCTTCGGCGGCGGGTTCGCCGGACGGTGCGCCAGCGACTTCGGCGAGCCGGAGATGAAGGCGTTCGTCCGGACCACCAACGAGAGCGCGGACGCCCTCGGCACGGCGCTGCGCGGGCTGGACTGCGACCTGCTGGTCGCGCTCACCCACTACTCCCCCGTGCCGGACACCCTCGCCGGCGAGCCGCTGGAGATCTACCCGTTCCTCGGCTGCTACCAGCTCGGCCAGGCGATCGACTCGGCGCCCACCGCGCTGGCCCTGCACGGGCACGCCCACCACGGCAGCGAACGGGGCACGACCCCGGGCGGCGTACGGGTCCGCAACGTGGCGCACCCGGTCATCAAGCAGGCGTACAGCATCTTCCATGTGGGTGATCATCTCGACTGAGAACCAGGTTTCCCGGATCCGACGGACGGGTATCCAGCCGACATGGAGCTGATTCTCTGGATTCTCGCAGTCGTACTGGTGGTCGCCGGCATCCTCGCGCTCTTCCGCCGGCAGATCCTTTGGGGCGTCGTCCTCATCATCGTCGGCCTGTTGGTCGGCCCGGGCGGCGTCAGCATCTTCAGTTAGCCGTCGACCTCCACCAGCCCTGACCCGCCGGGGTCGTCGGGCCCGAAGCTCCGTCCTCCCAGACAGGAGCGTCCGGGCCCGGCGACCCCGGCGCTGTGCTGCGGGCCGGATTCCCCGCCCGTTTCAGCAGCGGGGCACGCCCGGGATGTAGCCGTCGTAGCCGGTGTAGACGTACGCGTCGGAGATGAACCGGCCGGAGCCGATCCGGTCCCAGATCGAGCTGGTGCCGTAGGTGCCGGTGACCGAGGTGCCACTGGTCTGGCAGTAGATGGTGACGCTCGCACCGTCGGCCACCGTGCCGACCGCGCTGTAGCCGGTGCCCGGGCCGGACCGGACGGTCAGCGCCACGCCGGAGGTGGTGTTGACGGTGCCGGCGCCCGTGTTCGACCCGGCGCAGCCGTTGTCGCTGGTGTAGGTCTTGGTGCCCCAGTAGAGGGCGAGCGCCCCGTTGAACCGGACCTGGATGTCGTTGCCGTTGAGCCGCTGCTCGTAGTGCAGGTGCGGGCCGGTCGAGCCGCCGGTGCTGCCCACGTAGCCGATCACCCGGCCGTAGCCGACGGTCTGGCCGACCGACACGTTGAAGCTGCTCAGGTGGGCGTAGTAGGTGGTGTAGCCGTTCCCGTGGTCGATCCGGACGTACTTGCCGTAGCTGGTGCCGCCGAGGTCGGTGACCCGGTCGACGGTGCCGGGCGCGCTGGCCACCACCGGGTCGCCGAGGTCGTCCGTGCGGTTGAAGTCGATGGCGTATGCCGGGCTGTGGTCGGACCGGGTCTGGCCGGACCAGGACTGGTTGCAGGGGAACGGGACCTTGAACGTCGGCGCGGCCATGGCCGGGGCCGCCGGCACCAGGGCCACGAGGACGGCCGCCACCGCCGCGAGGCTGAACCAGCGCTTGCGCATCCATTGCCTCCTATGTTGAAAGTTTTCGATCCGCTCCGGACAGCGTGGCAGAAAGTTCCATTGATGGGAAGAGGGGTCGTCGCGGGCCGTCAGCGGAGCGTGGGAGCGTGCCCACGGCCGGTGAGCGGGTTTCCGGATTGTTACCGGGCCGTGTCCGGTAGGGGGTGGACCGCACGGGATGCAAGCGCTTACATGTGGGGACGACCATCGGACCGGCGCGGGTTCGATTTCCCCCACGCGCCGGCAAGGAAGGAGATCGGCATGGCGTTTGCCAGATCGCGCCAGGCTCTCGCGATCGCCGGCGTTCTGGGGCTGGCGCTCGGCGTCACCGCCTGCGGCACCGGCAACGACAAGAAGAGCGGCAACGCGAGCAAGCCCGAGTGCGCCCCGTACGAGAAGTACCAGGGCCACGACGGCAAGAAGGTGACGATCTACTCGTCGATCCGGGAGATCGAGGCCGACCGCCTCGACCAGTCCTGGAAGCAGTTCGAGGACTGCACCGGCATCAAGATCGACCACGAGGGCAGCGCCGAGTTCGAGGCGCAGCTGGGTGTCCGCGTCGACGGCGGCAACGCCCCCGACCTGGCCTTCATCCCGCAGCCGGGTCTGCTCAAGCGGTTCGCCGACGCGGGCAAGCTGAAGCCGGCCGGCGCCGACACCAAGGCCATGGCCGAGCAGAACTACTCCCCCGACTGGCTGAAGTACAGCACCGTCGACGGCAAGTTCTACGGCGCGCCGCTGGGCTCCAACGTGAAGTCCTACGTGTGGTACTCGCCGAAGACCTTCAAGGAGAAGGGCTGGAGCGTCCCGACCACCTGGGACGAGCTCATCTCCCTGAGCGACAAGATCGCGGCGAGCGGCACCAAGCCGTGGTGCGCCGGCATCGAGTCCGGTGACGCCACCGGCTGGCCGGCCACCGACTGGATCGAGGACGTCATGCTCCGGACCGCGGGTCCGGAGGCCTACGACCAGTGGACCACCCACGGCATCCCGTTCAACGACCCGCAGGTCGCCACGGCCGTCGACAAGGCCGGCTCGATCCTCAAGAACGAGAAGTACGTCAACGGCGGCTTCGGCGGCGTGAAGAGCATCGCCACCACCTCCTTCCAGGAGGCGGGCACGCCGATCCTCAAGAACAAGTGCGCCCTGCACCGGCAGGCCTCCTTCTACGCCAACCAGTGGCCGAAGGGCACCAAGGTGGCCGAGGACGGCGACGTCTTCGCGTTCTACTTCCCGGCCATCGACCCGGCCAAGGGCAAGCCGGTGCTGGGCGGCGGCGAGTTCGTCGCGGCCTTCGCCGACCGTCCCGAGGTCCAGGCGGTGCAGACCTACCTGGCCTCCGGCGAGTACGCCAACAGCCGCGCCAAGATCGGCGACTGGGTGTCGGCGAACAAGAAGCTGGACCTGAACAACGTCCCCAACCCGGTGGACAAGCTCTCCGTGCAGATCCTTCAGGACCCGAAGACCGTGTTCCGGTTCGACGGTTCGGACCTGATGCCGGCCGCGGTCGGCGCGGGCACCTTCTGGAAGGGCATGGTCGACTGGATCAACGGCAAGGACACCACCACGGTGCTGAACGGCATCGATAGCAGCTGGAAGTGATCTGAGGCGGTGGCCCGGTCCGCGACGCGGGCCGGGCCACCGCCCGCAACCGAACCCTGAGGGAGGGTCGATGGAGTTCGACTTCGCGGCGGAACAGCCGAAGTTCCTCATGCTGATGTACGGGCTGATCGCTTTCGTCGCGGTCGTGGGCGGGCTGCTCCTGCTCCTCGACGTGGTGCCGGCCTGGTTCGCCCGACGGCGGGAGGCCCAGCTCGTCGCGGCCTCGGCGAGCGGCGCCCCGCTGCCCCGCCGCCGCAAGCAGCGGGAGGGGGTCTTCGCCCTCTTCTTCCTGCTGCCGACGCTGCTCCTGCTGACCATCGGGCTGGTGGTGCCGGCGATCCGCACCACGCTGCTCTCGCTCATGGACAAGGACAGCGTCAACTGGGTGGGCCTGCGCAACTACGGCTGGATGTTCTCCGAGCCCTCGATCGTCCGGGTCCTGATCAACACCCTGGTCTGGGTGCTCCTCGTGCCCCTGGTGGCCACCGCGTTCGGCCTGCTCTACGCCGTGATGGTGGACAAGGCCCGGTTCGAGGCGGTCGCCAAGTCGCTGATCTTCCTGCCGATGGCGATCTCGTTCGTCGGCGCCAGCATCATCTGGAAGTTCGTCTACGCGTACCGCGGCGACGGCGAGGAGCAGATCGGCCTACTCAACCAGATCGTGGTCAGCCTCGGCGGCGAGCCCAAGCAGTGGCTGCTCGAGTCGCCGCTGAACACGCTGCTGCTCATCGTGATCATGATCTGGATCCAGGCCGGCTTCGCCATGGTGGTGCTCTCCGCGGCGATCAAGGCCATCCCGGCCGACATCGTCGAGGCGGCCCGCCTGGACGGGGTCAGCCCCTGGCAGATGTTCTGGCAGATCACCATGCCGAGCATCCGGCCGGCGCTGATCGTGGTGGTGGTGACGCTCTCCATCGCCACGCTGAAGGTCTTCGACATCGTCCGGACCGCCACCAACGGCAACTACGACACCAGCGTGATCGCGAACGAGATGTACAACCAGGCGTTCCGGTACGGCGAGCCGGGGCAGGGCTCCGCCCTCGCGGTCTTCCTCTTCGTCCTGGTGATCCCGATCGTGATCTACCAGATCCGTAACCTGCGTCAGCAGCGGGAGGGCTGAGATGACCACCGCCACGCCCACCGTCCCGGCCGGCACACAGGCCACCGGGCAGACCACCCGCGTCGCCCGGGTGCGCAAGCGGCTGAACAGCCGCACCGCCACGCTGGTCTCGATCGTCATCGCGCTGCTCTGGACGATCCCGACCTTCGGCCTGTTCGTCTCCTCGTTCCGGCCCGAGGACCAGATCAAGACCACCGGCTGGTGGAACTTCTTCAGCGACCCGCAGTTCACTTTGGAGAACTACCGGGAGGTGCTCTTCAGCACCTCCTCCTCGTCGGGGCAGCTCGCCAGCTACTTCATCAACTCGCTGGCGATCACCATCCCGTCGGTGCTCTTCCCGCTCGCCTTCGCGTCGCTGGCCGCGTACGCGCTGGCGTGGATCAACTTCAAGGGGCGGGACTGGCTCTACATCGCGATCTTCGCGATGCAGATCGTGCCGCTGCAGATGGCCCTGGTGCCGCTGCTGAAGTTCTTCTCCACCGGCGTCACGGTCGCCGGGATCCAGGTGCTGCCCGCCTGGGACCTGGTCGACGAGCAGAAGTTCGCGCAGGTGTGGTTCGCGCACACCTGCTTCGCGCTCCCGTTCGCCGTGTTCCTGCTGCACAACTTCATCTCGCAGCTGCCGGGGGACCTCATGGAGGCGGCCCGGGTCGACGGGGCCACCCACCCGAAGATCTTCCGCACCATCGTGCTGCCGCTGATCACGCCCGCGCTGGCCGCGTTCGGCATCTTCCAGTTCCTCTGGGTCTGGAACGACCTGCTGGTCGCGCTGATCTTCGCGGGTGGCGGCAACGAGACCGCCCCGCTGACCGTCCGGCTCGCCGAGATGGCCGGCACCCGGGGCAACGAGTGGCAGCGGCTGACGGCCGGCGCGTTCGTGTCGATCGTCGTACCGCTGATCGTGTTCCTGTCCCTCCAGCGCTACTTCGTGCGGGGCCTGCTCGCCGGCAGCGTCAAGGGCTGATCCGCTGCTCCGCCGCCGCCGGACCCCGGCGGCGGCGGGCGCGGCTCGGAGCGGGGAACCAATGACGAAGATTGACGATGTCGCCCGCCTGGCCGGGGTCTCCACAGCCACCGTCTCCCGGGCGCTGCGCGGCCTGCCGACGGTCTCGGCCGCGACGCGGCGCCGGGTCCTCGCCGCCGCCGAGCAGCTCCAGTACGCGGTCTCGCCGAGCGCCTCCCGGCTGGCCGGCGGGAAGACCGGCACGGTGGCGGTGGTGGTCCCCCGGATCACCCGCTGGTTCTTCGGCACCGTGGTCGAGGCGGTCGAGGACTTCCTCCACCAAAACGGCTACGACCTGCTGCTCTACAACCTGGGCGGGCGGGAGCAGATCCGGCAGCGGGTGCTGCGCCCGGCCAGCCTGCACAAGCGGGTCGACGCGATCATCCTGGTCGCCACCCCGCTGCGCCCGGCCGACCTGACCGCGCTGACCAAGCTGGCCCTGCCCGGCGTGACCATCAGCTCCGGCAGCGGGGTGCCCGGCTGGCCCTGCGTCCGGATCGACGACGTGGCCGCGGCGCGGACCGCCACCCGGCACCTGCTCGACCTCGGCCACACCCGGATCGCGCACATCTCCGGCGACCCCGACGACGAGTTGGCCTTCACCACCCACCTGGACCGGCGGCGCGGCTACCAGGAGGCGCTGCGCGCGGCCGGGCTCCGGCCCGACCCGAGCCTGGACGTCGAGTCGCAGTTCACCGTCGACGGCGGCACCCGGGCCACCGCCGAGCTGCTGGCCCGGGGCGAACCGCCGACCGCGATCTTCGCCGCCTGCGACGAGATTGCCATGGGCGCCATGACCGCGCTGCGCGACGCCGGGCTGCGGGTGCCGCAGGACGTCAGCGTGATCGGCATCGACGACCACGACCTGGCCGGGGTGCTCGGGCTGAGCACCATCGCCCAACCGGCCGCGGAGCAGGGTCTGCTGGCCGCCCGGATGCTGCTCGACCCGCTGGGCGGGCGCGCCGTCGACCCGTACGCCAGGCTGGTGCCGGCGCCGCGCGGCCCGGACGCCGACGACGGGCCGCCGGCGTCGGTGATCCTGCCCACTCGCCTGGTGGTGCGTGAATCGACCGCGCCGCCCCGGGCAAACTGAACGGATTCGTCCCGCACGCACGACAGGGAGAAGGCGCTGAACACCGACGCGACGCAGCAGGACCCGGCCACCGGCTGGTGGACCGAGGCCGTCATCTACCAGATCTACCCGCGGTCGTTCGCCGACTCCAACGGCGACGGCATCGGCGACCTCCCCGGCATCACGGCCCGCCTCGGCCACCTCAGCGAGCTGGGGGTCGACGCGATCTGGCTGTCGCCGTTCTACCCCTCGCCCCAGGCCGACGCCGGCTACGACGTGGCCGACTACCGGGACGTCGACCCGCTCTTCGGCACCCTGGCCGACGCCGACAAGATGATCGCCGAAGCGAAGGCGCGCGGCCTGCGGGTGATCGTCGACCTGGTGCCGAACCACACCTCCTCGCAGCACCGCTGGTTCCAGGCCGCCGTCGCGGCCGGGCCGGGCAGCCCCGAGCGGCAGCGCTACGTCTTCCGCGACGGCAAGGGCCCGCAGGGCGCCGAGCCGCCGAACGACTGGGAGAGCGTGTTCGGCGGGCCGGCCTGGACCCGGCTGCCGGACGGCCAGTGGTACCTGCACCTGTTCGACACCGGCCAGCCGGACCTCAACTGGGACAACCCCGAGGTGCGGGCCGAGTTCCTGGACATCCTCCGGTTCTGGCTGGACCGGGGCGTCGACGGGTTCCGGGTGGACGTGGCGCACGGCCTGATCAAGCAGGCCGACCTGGCCGACTGGCAGGAGCCGCAGGAGATCCTCTCCGGTCAGAACGTGGACAAGCCGCTCCCGCCGATGTGGGACCAGGACGGCGTACACGACATCTACCGGGAGTGGCGGCGGCTGCTCGACTCCTATGCCGGCGAGCGGATCCTGGTCGCCGAGGCGTGGGTGGAGCCGGCCGAGCGGCTGGCCCGCTACGTACGGCCGGACGAGATGCACCAGGCGTTCAACTTCGAGTACCTGCTCGCCGCCTGGACCGCCCCCGCCCAGTACGCGGTGATCACCCGCTCGCTGGAGGCCACCGACGCCGTCGGCGCCCCGACCACCTGGGTGCTGTCGAACCACGACGTGGTCCGGCACGCCTCCCGGCTCGGGCTGGCCATCGGCGGCGGGCGACCCAACGGCATCGGCATCGGCGACCCGCAGCCCGACGCCGCGCTCGGCCTGCGCCGGGCCCGGGCGGCCAGCCTGCTGATGCTCGCCCTGCCCGGCTCGGCCTACCTCTTCCAGGGCGAGGAGCTGGGCCTGCCGGAGCACACCACGCTGCCCGACGAGGCCCGGCAGGACCCGACCTGGGAGCGCAGCGGGCACACCCAGCGCGGCCGGGACGGCTGCCGGGTGCCGATCCCGTGGGAGGCCGACGCCCCGTCGTACGGCTTCGGGCCGACCGATGCGAGCTGGCTCCCCCAGCCGCCGGTCTGGGCCGAGTACGCGCTCGACCGGCAGCGCGGGGTCGACGGCTCGACCTACGAGCTGTACCGGACCGCGCTGCGGCTGCGCCGCGAGCACGGCCTGGCCCGGGGGCCGATGCGCTGGCTCTCCTCCGGCGACGAGGTGCTCACCTTCACCAACGGCGGGCTCACCGTGCTCACCAACTTCGGCGCGGAGCCGGTGCCGCTGCCGGCCGGCGCCGAGGTGCTGGCGTCGAGCGCCCCGCTGGACGGCGGGGTGCCCACCGACGTGACCGTCTGGTTCCGCGCCTGACGCCGGTGCGCCACGCATCACCGTGAAAGGGGTGGTCGCCCGCTGCCGGGCGGCCACCCGTTCGCCGTCGCGGGGGGCCCACCGGTCAGAGGCGGTCGGCGCGGGCGTGCAGCAGGTCGTGGACCTGGGCGATGTCCCGGGGCGAGGTGCGGGCGGCGAGCCAGTACATGACGCCGGTCGGGATGAAGAAGAGCTGGAACGCGGCCAGCCCGACGGCGTAGTTCAGCGGCGGCGGGAAGGCCGCCCGCAGCGCCTGGAAGGCCACCCCGACCAGCCCGTTGCCGGCCGCCCGGCCGACCCCGTTGACCAGGTTGCCGAGGCTGTAGACCGTGCCGCGGTGCTCGGGCGGGTTGACATCGGCGATCAGCGCGAACCAGTTGGGCGAGTTGGCCGAGGTGAGCGCGAGGGCGAGCACGGCGGTGAGCAGGCTCAGCCCGACCGTGGGCTCGGTGAACACGCTGGCCAGCACCGCCGCGATCACCGCGCCGGAGCTGCCGCCGTCCGGCACGTCGATCCGGATCGGCACGAGGAACAGGACCAGGTAGAACGGCACGGCCGCGAGGATGCCCACCGCCGCGACCAGGGCCCGGCCGCTCGGCGTACGCCGTTGCAGCGCGTCGCCGGCCAGGCCGCCCACGATCGACAGCACCCCGCCGAGCTGGAACAGGGTGGCGAAGACGCTGCCCACCACCACGGCGGTGGCCGCCGAGTAACCCTGCGCCTCGGCCCGCTGGCTGAACAGCACCGGCAACCAGACCAGCGAGCCGAACGCCGCCTGCGCGGTCAGCCCCTGGAGGACCAGCCAGCGGTTGGTCCGCCGGGCCAGGATCCGGGGCAGGTCGGCGCGGCTGATCCGGTAGTCGTACTCGCCACCGGCGTCGAGTGCCGCGGCCAGCTCCGGCTCGCTCTGCCCGCGCCGGATGTCGTACGTGAACAGGTACGCCACGGCGGCGACCAGGCCGACGACGGTGAGCACGAGGAACGGCCGCCGCCAGTCGGTGGCGCCGAGCAGCCCCCCGGTCAGCGTGCCGGCGAGCGTGCCGACGCCCTGGGACAGGCCCCAGAAGCTCATCACCAGGCCGCGGCGGCGGGGCGAGATCAGGTCGGTGACCACGGAGAAGCCGACCGAGCCGACCGCGCCCAGCCCGACCGCGGCGACCAGTTGGGCGGCCAGGAACGTCGGGTAGTGCTCGGCCAGGGCGCTGCCCCCGGTGCCGGCCGCCCAGATCAGCGTGCCGACCATGAGCAGCGGCTTGCGGTCGGTCCGGTCCCCGACGTACGCCCAGGCCACCGCGGCGACCGCGCTGACCAGGAAGCTGACCGCGGTGACCAGGCCGAGCAGCCGTTGCGACACGCCCAGCGCGCCGGAGATCGACCCGTACAGCGGCGGGACCAGGCCGATGGCCACGTTGTCCAGCGAGGCGAGGACCACGAACACCACCACGCTGTAGAACCGGTGCGCCGCGTTCCCCCGCCGGGAGACCCTCGTGCCGCTGCTCATGCCGGGCAGCCAATCAGGTGCGGGTCACGGCCGGAACACGGACCCCCACCCGGTCAGAGGTAGCCACCGATCTCGACCGGCACCGCGCCGGCCGGCGACGTCCCGGCGCGCAGCCCGTACAGCTCGGCGAGGGTGGCGCCCTGCGGCGGGACGCCGGCGGAGGTGCCGAGCCAGCCGGCCGCCTCGGCGTGCGACAGCGGGCCGACCTCGATCCGGGCCAGGCAGCGCCCGGGCCGGGTCACCGCCGGGTGCAGCCGGGAGAGGTCCTCGTTGGTGGTGATCGCGACCAGCACGTTGCGCCCCTGGCCGAGCAGCCCGTCGGTCAGGTTCAGCAGCCGGGACAGGGCCTGCCCGGTCGCCTGCCGGGCCTCCCCCCGGATCAGCTCGTCGCAGTCCTCGAGGATCAGCAGCCGCCAGCGACGGGGCTCCTCGCCGTCGTCGCCCTCCTCGTCATCCCCCACCGCCACCTCGGCGAGATATGCGGGATCGCCGAAGAGCACCTCGGGGTCGAGGACGCAGTCCACCTGGCACCGCTCGCGCCACTCGCGGGCGAGCGCGCGCAGCGCCGTGGTCTTCCCGGTGCCCGGCGGCCCGTGCATGAGCAGCAGCCGACCGGCGACCGTCTCGGGCGTGGCCACCATCAGGGCGTCCAGCCGGGTCGCCGCCGGGGCCGGATAGTTGGCCCGGATGTCGGCCCAGGTCGGCGTGGTGATCCGCCGGGTGTCCCGCTGGGCTCCCCGGCGGGCGTTCTGGTGCCAGAAGCCGATCGGTCCGGTGTCCGGCTGCACCGGCTCCGCCCCGCCCGTGACGATCTCGTCCAGGACGGCCGCCCCGGTGGCCTCGTCGATGGCGGTGACCGTCACCTCCGCGCCCCGGCCGCGCCAGTTCACCACCCGTACCGTCCAGCCGTCGCCACCGGCGAGCCGGGCCACCCGGTTGCGCTCGATGGCCGTCCGGGTCAGCGCCGCCCGCTCGGGCACCAGCCGGGCCCCGGCCCGGACCTTGGCCAGGCGGACGGTCCGTGCCCAGGGGTGGCGGCCGGTGACGAAGTCGGTCAGCAGCAGCGTGTCGATGACGTCGCCCGGGCTGTCGACGTCGTCGTACTGGAAGACGGGCAGCGGGCTGGGCCGGGCGGCGTCTCCGGGCGGGGAAGTCGGTGGCACGCCACGATGATCCCCGCCGGTCGACCGCCCGGCATCCCGTTTATCCCCGCACCCGGTCGACGACCCGGTCCCGGGCGAGGGCGTAGCGCTCGCGGATGTCGGGCACGCCCGGCGACGCGTACTCCTCGGTGTCGCCGGGCGACCAGGTGGGCGGCGCCGCCCCGCCCAGGGCGACCCAGGCGGCCTGGCGGGCGGCCCCGTCGGCGACGTACTCCCCGGGCGGGGGCACGACCACGGGCCGGCCGAAGACCTGCGGGGCGATCCGCCGGACGGCGGCGGAGCGGGCCCCGCCGCCGACCAGGATGATCCGGTCGGCGCGGGCGCCCTGCGCGGTCAGCGCGTCGAGGCCGTCGGCGAGCGCGCAGAGCATGCCCTCGACGGCGGCCCGGGCCAGGTGGGCCGGGGTCGAGGTGCCCAGGGTCAGGCCGTGCAGCGCGCCGGTGGCGGTGGGCCGGTCGGGGGTCCGCTCGCCCTCCAGGTACGGCACCATGACCAGCCCGTCGGCGCCG